>JADHUM010000040.1 GCA_016784545.1 Candidatus Neomarinimicrobiota bacterium | reverse complement strand
GAAGCTGGATACCTCTTTTTCACGGATTATTACCGAAATGTTAAGGTGTAAATTAAGGAACCGCCCTGTACGGAACCGTACGCAGGGTGGTGTGAGAGGACGGATAGGGAATTAATCCCTATCCTCCTACTCGATTATAGGGATGTTTGGTTCAGAAATCTCTAAAATGTCTCGACTTGCATCTAATTATCTCAATTTTCATTCAGGATTTGGATGCGGCCTCAGCAAACAGCTTAACTCCCATTTTTTTACAACGAAGAAAACGAAAAGAACGAATAGTCCAGTTTAGATTCGTGATCATCGTTGTGAGATTAAATTGAATCACAGTCATATTATGCGAGTATAACCCTACCCTTATACCATTTTACCCTAAATAAAAAGGCCACTCATATGGGACAGCCACTTTATTTTTAAACCTTTGTGAGCCCCGGATGCTTTTCTGTGTCCACCCAAACCCAACCCAAGAGTAAACAGGTCAAGGCAATTAATCCTACAATGGGATGCATCAACATTTGAGGAGATAAGGCGCTGAATCCAATGGCACCCTGAGACAAGGAGGCTAGCATGCCCTTCAGTGGTGTCCAGAAAAACATTAGCATACCTGCACCCCACAACATGAGAATTCCATTGAGAAATAAGGAGATTCGATCAAGCTGACGATTTTGAGCCAAAACAATTTGCGATGGGATTGCCATAAGTTGTTGCTCAAGATGTGCTGGCGGGTTCTCCCAGGAATTTTCAAGTAGGGCATCAATGACATCTTGCTTGGTGGAATTATCAGGTCTCACTATAGACCTCCATTAACATTAGTTTCAAATTGGCTTTGGCTCTGCGAATATGGGATTTTACCGTATTTAAGGGAATATCCATAATTTCGGCCACCTCTGTGTATTGAAATTCCTTTAAATAGTAAAGTGTGATCGCGTCAGATTGCAGGGGGGATAAAGCTGAAACTGCTTCTCTGATTTGGTCTTTTTCCACTTCCTGGATAAAAATATCCTGGACATCGCTATTGAGTTCTTCAGGTTCCAGATCCGCCCTTTCCCCCAGAGGAATCATTCTTGAGGATAGCTGAGACTCTTTTTTGATCATGGTATGGCATACATTTAGGGCAATTCGATATATCCAGGTACCCAGCTGAGAATCATCTCTGAAATTTTGCAGCCCTTTATAAACCCGAATAAATGTTTCCTGACAGATATCTTCGGCCAGGGTGACCTGATTGCATTTCATCAGCGCCAGATTATAAATAAGACTACTATGATTCTTTACTATATCCCGAAAGAGGTGATCTGCTTCTTTTTGAACTCTGGGAATCATATTGATCATATTAATACTTAGACCTGGAATAATGTTGATTTGTTGCAGTTTGACTAAAAATAAAAATTCTTCAAAAAATAAGTAAAAAGATGCAACAAAAACAAATAGATCTCGGTCTAATACCACGATGAACCTAAAATCTATATAAAAGGAGAATACAATGAATACCGCAATGGAAGCCTTTGTTCCAATCGCTATGTTCTTAGTTGTCGGCGCGGTAGCGATTGCCGCCATGATCTTAAAAAATCAGAAAAGAAAAATCGAGAGCACTGAAATTCTCGCAGCCATTGAAAAAGGGGTTGATGTAAAATTTCCAGATGTAAATAAGAATCGCCTCTTACCTGGATTGATATGGCTTTTTCTGGGAATCATCATGACCCTCGGAATGGCTTTGGCCATACCCGATGATGCCCCATCAGGTATGTGGGTCTGGGGATTAATACCCGCAGCAGTTGGTGCAGCCTATCTTATTGTCTATCGCATCGATCAACAAAAGGGAGATTCAGAAGAGAACTAATACCCTCTTATTTATTTCCACTTTCGTAAAAAGAAGGCAGGGGGTCCTGCCTTCTTTTTACTTATCCCACCAAACATAAGTTTAACACTCCAGGTCTGCTGTTCCACGAATAAAACTCACCTCCCACCAGTTATCGTTTACATTCGCTCCGTGATAAAAGAGATGCTGAGATGGACATGGGGAATGAATGTGACAATCCAGAACTCAATATAAATTGAGAGCTTCGGACTCACCTGTTGATTAATAACGCTCATAACGCTCATTATTTTATTGCAGTCCATTCATTTCAGGATTAGAATGTTGGCGTCAGTAAACAGCCCTGACTGGAATAGGCTGATATAGAAAGAAGATCGAATGAAAAGATACACGCTCCTGAACTGGATATTCATCCTGTCACTCATTCTGGTGGATCAAGGTATTGCTCAAGAAAGGTTTGGCAGGATTAATGGAAATCTCCGCCACGCCGATACGGGTGAACCCCTCATGTACGGTAATGTAACTATCAAAGGCACGGGGATCGGTGCAGCAAGTGATATCGCTGGTTACTATACCATAAGCAATATACCGGCAGGCAATTATACCATGCTGGTTACCATTATTGGTCATGAGCGCGTTGAACGCGAGATTTCAGTCGTTGCCGGGCTTGAGCAGCGCCAGGATTTTGAGATGGAACCTGCTGATATAGAGGGACAGGAAGTTGTGGTTACTGGTGAGAGGCAGCGATTTGAGAGACAGGTAGAAGTTAGTGCTGTCAGCCTGTCAATGCGCGATGTGAAGCTCATGCCGGCCTTTGTAGAAGCCGATATTTTTAGGACGCTGCAACTTTTGCCCGGAGTCCAATCATCAAGCGATTTTTCATCAGCACTGGTTGTTCGAGGTGGCAGTCCAGACGAAAACCTGATCATGCTGGACGGAATCGAGATCTACAATCCATTTCATTTAGGGGGGGTCTTCTCAACATTCAATGCCGATGCCATCGCCGATGCTGAATTTATTGCAGGTGGCTTTCCCGCTAAGTATGGGAATCGTATTTCCTCTGTATTGAGTATCACGGGTCGGGAAGGCGATTCTAGACAGAAAAAAAATGTTACTGGCAATAAATTAGGTGATTATTTCGATCTGAGTCAGGTCGCAGGCGAGGTCAATTTACTTAGCTCCAAGATTTTGCTTGAAGGTCCCATTGGCAAAGGCTCATGGCTGTTCTCTGGCAGACGAACCTATTTTGATCAACTCGCCCGGATCTATTATTGGGCCAAGGATGAGCCCATGGACTGGTCCTATTATTTTTATGATTTCCAGGGAAAAATCATCCAGAATATCAATCCAACCAACCGCTTCAGCTTTTCCCAGTACCAAGGTCGTGACCGAATTGAATTCCAGCTTGAACAGTCAGATTCAGATGTAAACTTCCGCTGGGATTGGGGTAATTCTACAAGGAGTACTGAATGGCGCTGGGTACCTAACACAAAAATTGTTTCCACCCTCTCTCTGGCTAACACCAGCTATAAGTTTGATGTAAATCTTCAATATTCTGCCACCGATACTTCAGGCTCAATTGCTGAGGCAGAATTTGTCGTTTTTAATGAAATAAATGATTGGACGGTCAAAGAAAATTTGGATTGGTACATCTCATCAGCACATACAGTCACCACAGGTTTGGAAATTAAAGCCCTGGGTGTCAATTTTAATATTGGTGATGGAATTATCAGTTTTATTGATGAGCAAGAGGACAACACGATTTACAGCGCTATCCTCCAGGATAAATGGCAGCCCAATCCAGTCTTCATGCTGCAGGCCGGTATGCGCATCACTAAATATTCTGCTCATGATAATCTCTATTATGAACCCAGACTTGGATTTAAATACCTGTTTAATAAGGATTTGGCCTTGAAAGGTGCCTGGGGAATATATAACCAGTTCATCTTTACAGCCCAGGATGAAGATGCCATCTTGAGTATAGTTGACTTCTGGAATCCCATCCCTGAAAATTATGGTGCCAAACGAGTACAGCACTTTATCCTCGGTCTTGAGCAGTGGCTCGGTGATGGGTGGTTTACCAGTGTTGAAGGCTATTACAAACCCTACAGCAACACCCTGGTCATCAACCCCAATCAAAGTTTTATAGATCCTGATGATGATTATACAGAGGGTACGGCAGAGGTTTATGGTGCCGAGTTCCTTCTAAAAAGGAACGCTGGTAAACTTACTGGCTGGGTCGGTCTTTCAATTATGAATAGCTCTCAAGAATTCGATTTCAATGGGGATGGTCTAATTTTGGAGAGTGAAGGTGAGATTTATAAATCCAAATTTGATCAACCCTTTTCAGCAAATGTCGTTCTTAGCTACGCTGCCTCAAGCAAAAATAGTTTTGGTCTAACACTCAGTAGCAGCAGTTCAAACCTTTATACACCGACTGTTGGCTATATCTACACGCAAAATGGATCAACTTTTGATTATGGTAATCCCTATACGAATCTTACAGAGATCAAGGGCAATCGAAACTCAGCACGCTATCCAAACTATTTCAGAGTAGATGTGAGTTATTCACGTGTGATCAACCCTTTCAACCTTGAGGGTCTGTTCAAAGTGCAGATTATCAACGCAACCAATCATTTTAACACCTTTGTTTACAATTGGGACCTGGCAGCAGGGACCGTTGAGGGAATCGGAATGTTTCCCTTCCTGCCTACATTTGGTGTTGAATTCAAATTCTAGAGGTGAGTATGACAATCCTGAACAAGACCATATTTCTAAAAATTATCAGTATTGCGACCCTGGTAATGATATTCACTGGTTGTACAGAAGAACTCAGTATCGCTGACTTTGCTGAAGATTTTGAGAGCTATGAAGTTGAACTCAGAGTTGAAGGAGTTCTAGACCAGAACGATTTTTCAAAATCGATTATCCGCATGGACAAAACCATATTGGTCACCGATACTTCCCTGTTCAATGGGATAGATGACAATGGAGACTGGGAGAGTTACACGGATGAAAACGGTAATGGGAAGTGGGATGATGGTGAACCATTGAATGATGATATTGGCGGTGAGTATCGTGGACCGGATCAACCCCCAATTGGTCAGGGGAACGGTATCCCTGATCCGGGTGAACCCCATGTGGATGACTATATCGAAGTTTTACCCCAGGTGCATGACTCCACCATGGTATCCGTTGTTCTCCGTGATTCACTGAACTCCGGCGTTGTGGCAGAGTTCGTATGGAAGTCACAAGCAGCAAGTTTTGATGTGAGCTATGGTCCTGGTGGGCCTCCTGAAGTCGCTGCTCAAAACCCTTATATTACCTATACTTATGGAGCTTATGTCCCCCATGAACAGTATTGGAATGTCCAACTGGATTCCAGTAAAATATACACCATTGAAATTACCACGTCCTCTGGTAGAATTATTTCAGCCAGCACTGACATTATCTCTTCCCCACTCAATCTACTGTGGGAAAACACTACCTGGCTAAATGATACTCTGGTTACACCAGCAAATAACTATTCCTATCTGACCTGGAATAATCCTGAGGAGTCATTATTTGGTGCTTTGCAACTCGACCTCTATTTCCGACCTGATTCTATAAAGGGATTCTATGCATATACCAGAGCAGCATTTCAGGAGGATGAGACGACAGGTTTACCTTTATTCCAGGAAAGTTTCATTGGCTTTCCCTTGGGGATGTATCGCATTACAGTCAGCAGCCTGAACAGCAGCTATGGCAAATATATATATTCCGGTCTCCCCTTAAGAGATAGAGAGCTGTCTAATTGGAGAGATCAAGATGGGAATGTAGTATTGGGATCCTTGGGGTCGAGGTCTTCCATCACCTTCTTTTTACGTCTGGCTTCCCCAACAGGATAGAGAAAGAATTGGCGTATATCGGTTTCACCCGTTAGGGCCATGAGTAGACGTTCGACACCGAGTGCAATGCCTCCCGTTGGAGGCATTTTGCCTACAGCCTCGATAAAATCAGAGTCAATGGGATGGGGTGGATAACCGAGTGTCTTGCGTTTTCGATTGGCATCTTCAAATCGCTTGAGCTGTTCTTCAGAATCGGTCAATTCACTAAAGGCGTTGCCGATTTCGATGCCACGGATGTATAGTTCAAATCGTTCTGCCCAGACATTTTCCGGCGCTTTGAGTTTTGATAAAGCTGCCATGGAAGCTGGATAGGCATAGACAATTTCTGGCTGCGTCATCCCAAGATTGGGCTCAATCAACTTGAGCCACACACGGAAAAAGATATCCTCAAAACTATCATCCCCTGGAATCTCCTCATCAAGGGTTCGAGCAGCTTCACTTCGCCAATAGTCAGGTTCACTCATGCCACGCCCCAACTCAAGATTTGCATGAATATGAAAACAGTCCTGAATAGATGTCCGCTTGACAGTTTCCCATGTAAACCCCTCTGAAAGGCGAGTCGTCTCAAAGTGTTGGCTCAAATAATGGAGTAAGGCCTCTATATCATCCATAATCTGGATGTATGAACCAGGCCGATACCATTCCAGCATATTGAACTCAGGGTGATGTTGGGGGCCAAGCTCTCCATGATTCCGAAACACCCGGGCAATTTCAAATATCCTCTCGAATCCAGCACCCAGCGCCTTTTTAATGGCAAATTCTGGTGATGTGGGTAAGTGAAGCAGCTCCTCAGACCCATCATGCTGTATATATTTTGTGGTGAAGCTATGTAGATGCACTTCCATCCCCGGGGAAGGCACCAGAAGGGGAGTTTCTATTTCAAAAAAGTCCCTCCCTGTGAAAAAATCACGCAAATGATTGATGAGTTGACGTTTTTGACGAAGTCTCAATTGATTCATGCTGGCAATATGTTAATTCTGACCCCAATTTCAAACAGCCATGACTCATTGTGAATATCTTCAGTAATACTTCTTTATCACCAATCCTTATTTATTTTGAGAAATGAATAATTCGCAAATATCTGATAGAATAAATCGCCTCGCCTCCATGATGTCCCTCCTGGATGAAAGCCCCTTCAAGATTCAGAGCTTTGAAAAAGCAGCTCGAATTGTCAGGGAGCATGCAGAAGACATGGGTGTATTGGTCGATGAAGACCGTTTGAAGGATGTCCCCGGTGTGGGACCAACCTTAGCTTATGTCATTATGAATTATGCCAAAGCCGGAACAGTAGGTCTGGAACAGGAACTGGAATCTCAACTTCCTGAAGGCCTGTCTGATCTGCTGGATCTCCCTGGTCTGGGAATGAAGAAAGTTAAACAACTCTGGCATGAATTTGACATCAGCAACATGGAATCCCTCCAGAAGGCCTGTGAAGCGGATGCGCTTTCCAATATGAAGGGGTTTGGTCCCAGGCATCAGGTGAAATTACTGGATGCCATTACCTTTCGATCCAAACATACCAGAGATTTTTATCTTGATGTTGCTCTGTCCGCAGCACAGAGGTGGATGGGCAATATGGATCGTCTCTCTTGTGTGGGTCATATTGAGTTGACTGGAAAAATCAGACGCGGAGACAAGCTTATTCAATCGGTTGAATTTATTGTTGAAGCAGATCAGGCACAGTTGATTTCTGAGCTGCATAATCAATATGATTGTGAGCTCACTGTTTCAACGCCACTCATTTTCACTGATAAGTCGGGGATTCCAATTCAGCTATGGATTTGCAGTTCGGAAAGCTTTGCCGCTGAACAACTGATCCGCACGGGTGGTGAGGTTTATTTAGAAAACATATCCAACCTATATGGTAATGATACTGAATCAACCATCCAGGCACTCGCCGGGCAAAAGAACGCATCAACTGAAAAAGTCCTGTGTGAATCAATAGGCATTCAATGGATTGAACCTGAACTGCGGGATGTCTACGCTTCTTTTTCAGAAGAAATTAAGCTGATTGAGGAAAGTGATATAAAAGGCACCTTTCATGCCCACTCCACTTGGAGTGATGGGCGAAATTCGCTTGAAGAACTGGCTGAGGCCGCTCGGAATCTGGGATACCAATATCTCGGCATCAGTGAGCATTCACAAGCTGCCTACTATGCCAATGGCTTGAAACCTGATAAAGTCAAATCTCAGTGGGAACTCATTGATCAGCTCAACGATGCTAACTCTGATTTTCACATATTTAAGGGAATTGAAGCAGATATCCTTAAGGATGGGAGCCTGGATTATGATGAGGAACTCCTGGCAGGATTTGATTTTGTGATTGCTTCAATCCACAGCCATTTTCATCTGGATCCTGTAAAACAAACGAATCGCATTGTACGAGCGCTCCAAAGCCCATTTACCACCATTCTCGGACACCCAACTGGCAGAATGCTTATGGCCAGACCTGGCTATAATCCAGATTTACCAACAATAATTGATGTGGCAGCCGAAAATGATAAACTGATTGAAATCAACACAACCCCCAAGCGACTTGATTTGGATTGGCGGTATCTAAAATACGCCAAAGAACGGGGTGTAAAAATCTCCATTAACCCTGATGCCCATAGCGTCACGGGACTTAAAACTGTCCCTTTAGGTGTTCGCACGGCTCGCAAAGGGGGCCTCACAGCAGCAGAAGTTCTGAATACCATTGGTATGAATGAGATGAAAAAATATTTGCAGATGCGGAGAACTAAATGAGAGAATCAGTGACAAATAAAAAGCTTCGTATGCGTCTAATCATTGATGCCCTGTATAAGACATATCCAGATTCAAAATGCAGCCTGGAACATCGGTCTCCTTTTCAACTGCTCATTTCCACCATGCTATCTGCCCAATGCACTGATGATCGCGTGAATATGGTAACCCCCAAATTATTTAAGCATTACCCCACAGCTAAGAGCATGGCCAGCGCGCCAGTTGAACATCTCGCAGAACTGGTTCGTTCAACGGGATTTTTTAACAGCAAATCAAGAAACATGAGTGCCTGTGCACAAACCCTCCTGCAGGAGCATGGGGGAGAAGTCCCTGCAAACCTGGATGATCTGGTGAAACTCCCTGGAGTGGGTCGCAAAACGGCCAATGTGGTTCTGGGTACAGGTTTCCATATCCCTGGTCTGGTGGTTGATACCCACGTGATCCGTATTGCCAATCTGTTGAGAATGACCAATCAAAAAGATGCTGTCAAAATTGAAATGGAACTTCAGAAGGTCATAGAACAACAGGAACATTGGGTCATGTTTACCCATCTCATTATCGATCATGGGAGAGCAGTATGTATTGCACGACGGCCTCAATGCCATACCTGTGTTCTGGCTGAGTTTTGCCCCAGCGTTCTGCCTGAGGAAGCCATCAAGAAAAAGAAATGATATGGATACATCAACTGAATTTAGAGTTTCTGGAAAAGTTCAAGGTGTAGGATTTAGATTCTTTGTAAAATCCACAGCTCAAGGGTTGGGTCTCACAGGATGGGTGAAAAATCATTCAGATGGGTCGGTGGTTGGAGTCGCTGAAGGAGACCACGGGCTGATAATATCCTTCTTAAAAGAGGTAGGTGTGGGCAACAGGTGGTCCCAGGTTGAAGCAGTTGAGAATCTTGCCCGGAGCTACAGTGGGGATTTCAAAACTTTTGAAATTCGGTATTAGGAAAGTGTGGGGACAGTAATTATTTATACTGAAGAATTTGAAAGGGACAGTTTATGAAGCCAACATTCTATGATAAAAAAACATGTGGAACCTGTAAAAAGGCCCAGGTTTATCTGAATGAAAGCAAGGTTGAATTTGAAAAGGTGGATATCATAAACAGCCCTCCCAGTCGCGAGCTGCTGGAAAAATTTATTGATGCAAATGATATCAAACCCTACTTGAATTCCCGGTCGGCTATTTATCGTGAATTAAAGCTGGGGCAAAATCTTCCAGATAAAGCCAAAGCCATTGAGTTGATGCTTCAAGATTCCAATCTCATCAAAAGACCCTTTGTGGTTATGGGCGATGTTGGTTCCTTTGGGTTTACTTCGAATGAATTTGATGAAAAATGGGGCACCTCAAGCAAGTAGTATTGAAACAAAGAAAAGGATAAATACATGGAAAAGATTATTGGTGAAGTAGAACGAAGTGAAACTGAAAAGATTCTGATTCAGGTAAAAGAATTCAAGGGTCGCACCTATGTGGATTTTAGAATTCACTATCTGGCTGACGAGGACGAATGGCGTCCAACTCAGAAGGGTATTACGGTTGCTCCAGCTTTGTGGGAAGACTTCAAAAAGCATGTTGATGAAGCCAACAAATTTCTCGGTGAAGAAGGTTTGATCTAGGCTTTTTCCCTCAGCAGCTCACGCCTGAGCTGTAATTTTGATGTAAAATATTGACGGTACACAATGGCCAGCATAATCATGTTGGCCAGGGTTGCTGTTGTGAACCACATATACATAATCATGATTTGATAGCGCACAGCAATAATGGGATCAATTCCAGCAAGAATCTGACCTGTCATCACACCGGGGAGTTGTACCAAACCCACGGTCATCATGGCATTGATGTTTGGGATTAATGCAGCATGGATCGAAGCCTTCATGGCATCGTGGACGGCCAGTTTTGGGGTGGCACCCAGCGCCAGCAGGGTTTCAATCTCCCGCTCCCGATGTTTCATCTCACCTACAAATCGATTGGCTGTCAATGCCGTCGAATTGAGCCCATTGCCTATAATCATTCCGCCAATAGGAATGGCCGCGTAAGGTGAGAACCAGGGCTCCACATCCAGGATAAAAAGCAGGATAGTCCCTAAAATAAGGATGGCTGAACCCAATAAGGCCACCAACATGGCAGGGAAGAAGTGGGGGATTGCATGCTTCTGACGTCGTGTACCCTCATAACTGGCAATCACTATCATGATAAAGAGCAAAGCAAGCATAAATGCCCAATGTTCTTGACCAAAAAACCAGGTTAGCACATACCCCATAAGGGTCAACTGAACAAAGGTACGCACCGTACCGATCAGAAGCGTGTTTTCCAGGCCTAACTTCCATTTTTTGATTAAAAATAGTGAAAAGGCAATAAACAGCAGTGATACCAGCAAATCATTCCAACTCAGGACATAAAAATCAGGTCGCATCAGTGACCTCATTTTTTAACAGGCCCGCATCCTCAAAGGCGTGTGACTTATCAAGGGTTTTAAAATCTCCATCCCCGATAATTTTTCCATGGGATAAAATGATAACTCGTTTGGCGTATCGACGCATGAGCATGTGATCATGAGAAACAGCGATAACTGTTAAATTTAATGCACCTCTCAGTTCCTCGATCTGGTCCATGATTTCACGGGCAAGTTTTGGATCCAGATTGGATGTAGGCTCATCCAGTAGCAGAACCTGTGGATGGTTCAGCAGGGTCCTGGCCAGAGCTAGCCTTTGTTGTTCTCCACCTGAGAGATCCCGGGCATGATGCGTTAATTTAATGCCGACTAAACCAACCTGATCCAGAGCAGTCAGAATCTCATGATCCAGCGTTTGAGAGATGCTCTGGTCCCAGCGGCCGGCAATCAATAAATTCTCCCTGACTGTCCCTTCAAAAACCACAGGGTTTTGAAAGAGAACACCTACATTTTTGCGGAGCGCTTGTATATCTGAATCAATCTCACCACCCCGGAATGTGATTTTTCCCGAGCTGGGACTGGTCAGGGCGTTAAACATTCTTAATAGAGAGCTTTTGCCAGCACCTGAGGCACCAATAACAGCTACAAACTCACCTTTAGAAATGTTAAAATTAAGTCCCTGGAGGATGTTTAAATCATCAACCATTAAGTGCACATCTTCAAACTGAAATAGCAGGTCATTTTCCATGGCCAATAATATATGGCGCAGAGGCAGAAAGAAATGATATAAGACATAGGAGCATTGGTGTTTTTTGTTTGCCAGGTTTTTACAGCGTTTACCTTTGCAGCTGAAATTGGAGAATCTACATGGCTTTAAAAATAGTTGGTCCAGATTTTTTTGACTTGTCAGCTTTGCTCTCTGAAGAAGAGATAGCTGTTCAAAATATGGCTCATGATTGGGTGCGTGACCGTTTTAATCCCCTCATTTCAAAACATTACAGGGAGGGAAGTTTCCCTTTTGAATTGCAGGCTGAAATGGGAGAGATGGGATTTTTTGGATCTACACTCCCAGAGAAGTATGGGACTGCAGGGATAAATAGTGTGGCTTTCGGCTTGATGATGCAGGAACTGGAGCGTGGAGACTCAGGTCTGCGCAGCTTCGCATCTGTACAGGGATCACTGGTCATGTGGCCCATCTGGAAATATGGCTCAGAAGCGCAAAAGGACAAATGGTTACCCCTGCTGGCTTCAGGAGAAAAAGTTGGCTGTTTTGGACTGACTGAACCTGACTTTGGGTCAAACCCTGGCGGAATGATCGCCCGGGTAAAGCAGGAGAGCGACAGCTTCATTCTTAATGGTACCAAAATGTGGATTACCAACTCACCTGTTGCAGATGTGGCCCTGATCTGGGCCAAGGATGAGCAGGGGGAAGTCAGAGGATTTCTCGTTGAACGAGGGACACCTGGATTCGAGACCCCGGAAATAAAGGGGAAATTGTCCCTGAGAGCTTCCGTAACAGGCGAAATTGTATTAAACAACTGTACCATACCCCTGGAGAACAAACTGCCTGAAGCAAATGGTCTCAAAGCACCTCTGAGTTGCTTGAGTCAGGCGCGATATGGCATCAATTGGGGTGTGATTGGAGCAGCCATTGCCTGTTATGAGGAAGCTGTGGATTATGCGAAAACCAGAATCCAGTTTGATAAACCAATCGGAGCGTTTCAATTAACCCAGCAAAAATTGGCGGAAATGCTGAATGAAATCACCAAGGCTCAGTTTCTGACACTACAACTGGGTCGTCTAAAAGATCGAGCAACCCTGAATCACAAGCAGGTCAGTCTGGCTAAAATGAACAATGTGCGCATGGCTATCGAGGTTGCCCGTTCTGCCAGGAGCGTGTTGGGCGCCAGTGGTATTACAGATGAGTATGTTTCCATGCGGCATGCGGCTAACTTGGAATCAGTCCTCACCTATGAAGGAACCCATGAGATGCATACACTGGTCGTCGGGGAAAGTATCACAGGCATCCCTGCCTTTCGTTGAAACATTGAATCACCTGGGTCGTTTGTAAATGATAATGTCGAATTTTAGCGAGAAAGAAAATCTATGTCTACAATCCTGGTAACTGGTGGTGCCGGCTATATAGGTAGCCACACCGTTCTTGAATTGCTCTCACAAGGCGATGATGTTATCGTAATTGACAATCTTTCCAATAGTAGCCAGGAGTCGCTCCGACGTGTGGAAGCACTCACAGGGAAAGCGCCAGTTTTTTATGAAATAGATCTCCTGGATCAAACAGCTCTGGCAACCCCCTTCCAAAATCATCATATAGATGCGGTTATTCATTTTGCCGGATTGAAAGCAGTAGGAGAATCAGTAGAAATTCCCCTGAAGTATTACCAGAATAATCTCTCTGGAACTTTAAACTTACTTGGAGAAATGAAAACATATGGCGTGAAACGTCTGGTATTTTCATCTTCTGCAACTGTGTATGGTGATCCGAGCTCAGTCCCAATTACTGAGGATTTCCCAGTATCTGCCACCAATCCTTATGGACGGTCAAAATTGATCATTGAGGAGATGTTGGCTGACCTGGCCCTCTCCGATGCAGAGTGGGACATTTCAATTTTAAGATATTTTAATCCTGTCGGTGCCCACAGTAGCGGTCAAATTGGTGAAGATCCCAATGGCATCCCCAACAATCTCATGCCCTACATTTCTCAGGTAGCCGTCGGAAAGTTGGAAAAACTATCGGTATACGGGAATGATTATGAAACCAGAGATGGAACTGGCGTGCGTGACTATATCCATGTTGTTGATCTAGCCCAGGGACATCTAAAAGCCCTGGACCATCTCATGACACAACCCGGATTGGTGACTGTCAATTTAGGGACTGGTCAGGGATATAGCGTCCTGGAGATGGTAAAAGCATTTGAATCAGCCTCCGGTCAGACAGTTGCTTACGAGATTGTCCATCGACGCGCTGGTGATATTGCAGCGTGTTATGCCGATACTCAAAAAGCATTTGAGGTTCTGGGATGGAAAGCGGCAAAAGGATTAAAAGAAATGTGTGATGATGCCTGGCGCTGGCAATCAAAAAATCCACGGGGATATCATCAATAATCAGGGCGTTCCTCACCTTTTTCTCGCCTGGAAAAAATTGGTTTAAAAAAAGTTGATTGTCCCCCGGTATTATTAAATCTCTTCAAGCAGATAATTACCCTTTCAAATAATAGACGTAGTCTATAGGGGAAAAGAGCAGCAGAATAAATGCGAAGAAGCCCTGATACGAGGTGTTGCATTTGGGTGGGTAGCAGAATATTATTCGCGACTTGAAATAATGGAACACTAAAGGAATAGCATGTCTCAATACCTCGTCATCGTCGAATCACCCTCAAAAGCAGGGACTATTAAAAAATATTTAGGGGAAGAGTACAAGGTACTTTCAACCGTTGGACATATTCGAGATTTACCTCGAACTCAGCTGGGTGTGGACCTGAACGACAATTTTAAACCACTCTATGTGACCATTCCCGGTAAGAAAAAAAATGTAGAAGCATTGAGAGAAGCTGCCAAACAGGCAGCCCATATTTTTGTGGCAACTGACCCTGATCGAGAAGGGGAGGCCATTGGCTGGCATGTTACCCGCATCCTGAAAAATCTTAATAAACCGATTTCTCGGGTCATGTTCTATGAAATTACCAAAACTGGGGTATTGGAGGGGATGCAGAAGGCAACTGAGCTTGACATGAACATGGTCAATGCGCAGCAGGCCCGTCGCATCATAGATCGCCTGGTTGGATTCAAAGTGAGTCCATTTTTATGGCGAGTACTCTATTCCGGGCTGAGTGCCGGTCGCGTCCAATCTGTGGCATTGCGTCTCATATGTGAGCGCCAGGAAGAAATCGATAGATTTGAACCTCAGGAATATTGGACCATTAAAGCTGATGTTGAAACTGCTAAAAAGAAAACATTTGAAGCTGAACTCCAGAAGGTTGATGGAAAAAAGGCTTACATTCCCAATGAATCCACAGCAATTGAACTCAGGAATGCCCTAAAGGATGAGCAATATCTTGTATCAAAGGTTACTAAAAAGCGAGTTCGTAGAAATCCTCATGCACCCTTTACGACGTCGACGCTTCAACAGGCAGCTTTTCAAAAACTTGGCTTTACAACTAAGCGTACCATGACTCTGGCTCAGCAGCTATATGAAGGTGTTACGCTGGCAGACGGGGAAACCACTGGTCTGATAACCTATATGCGAACCGATTCAACCCGTGTGGCAGAATCTGCTATTAAATCTGCCCGATCCCAAATCGAGTCGAAATATGGCTTAGACTATTTGCCTGCTTCCCCTCGCCAATTTGGGAAAAAAGGCGGCAAAATTCAGGATGCTCACGAAGCCATCCGTCCAGCTAATCCAGAGCTGACACCCGATACTATCAAGGCTTCGTTGACTGCTCCCCAAGCCAAACTCTATGATCTTATTTGGCGACGCTTTGTTGCTTCACAAATGGCTGTAGCGGTATTTGATCAATCCACAGTTGATGTCACAGCTGGTACCCGGTTTGATTTGAGAGCTTCAGGTTCTGATCTGGTATTTGATGGGTATCGTGTGGTTTACTTTGAAAATGTTGAGGAACAGGATAGTCACCTTCCATCAGATTTGGAAGAGAGTGAGAAACTTCAAGCCTTAGAGGTCAAGGCAGATCAACATTTCACCAAACCTCCTGCTCCCTACACTGAGAGTAGTTTGGTAAAAATTCTTGATAAAGAAGGCATCGGTCGCCCATCCACCTATGCAAATATCATCTCCGTGGTCCAGGCCAGAAATTATGTTCAGTCAGAGAAGCGCAAACTATATCCAACTGAGCTAGGGAAAGTGACCAATAAGCTTCTGGTAGAAAATTTTTCTGAATTGGTGAATAAGACCTTCACTAGAGAAATGGAACTTAAACTGGATAAGGTGGAAGAAGGGGAGAGCACCTATCTGGAGGTCATGACAGAGTTTTGGTCACACCTTGAAAGATGGCTGGAGGAATCTTCAAAATCATACAGTGAGCTTAAAAAATCTCTCCAGGAAGACAGTGGTGAAGCCTGTGATAAGTGCGGCAAGCCAATGGTCATTAAATGGAGTAAAAACGGTCGATTCCTGGCCTGCTCTGGATTCCCATCCTGTAAAAATGCCAGACCCCTCGATTCACCCACCAATGGAGAAGATGGTGAAGAAACGGTTGTTGAAGATCATGGGAAATGCGAGAAGTGTGAATCTCCCCTTGTCCTCCGGGATGGTCGATATGGAAAGTTTTACGCATGCTCAGCCTATCCCAAATGCAAATTCACCAAACCATTCACCATATTGATGCCCTGTCCCAAACCAGATTGTAAGGGGGATATTTCTCCCAGACGCTCCAAGAGGGGTAGAACTTTTTATGGATGCACGAAATATCCGGACTGTGATTTTGTAAGTTGGGATCCCCCAATTGCACACAAATGTCCGGCCTGTGAGAATCCATACATGGTGGCTAAATCAACCAAGAAGAAGGGCGACTACGCGCTTTGCCCAAACTGTAAGCATGAAGTAAGCGTCAACGAGACGGAAGCTTCCTAGCAAAAAAAAATTGAGAGACAATAATGGCACGTTTAGAAAGTTTTGAGAAGCTCGTATCTCTGTCAAAAAGACGGGGATTCGTATTTCAATCGAGTGAGATTTATGGCGGAATCAACGCCTGTTATGATTATGGACCTCTGGGTGTTGAGCTTAAAAGAAATGTAAAGCAGGCATGGTGGAATGCCATGACCAGGGAATATGATAATATTGTTGGTCTGGATGCAGCCATCCTCATGCACCCCAAAGTCTGGGAAGCCAGTGGTCATGTTGGTGGTTTTACCGATCCACTTGTGGATTGTAAAAAATGCAAAACTCGTTTTCGTGAGGATAACCTTCCTGAAGCAAATATGACTTCAAAGGAATGTCCAGAGTGTGGCGGTGAGCTTACTGAATCCAGACAATTCAATCTCATGTTCAAGACCCAGATGGGTGCTGTTGAAGATACTGCTTCTACTATTTATCTACGACCTGAAACTGCCCAGGGTATTTTTGTGAACTTCCCCAATGTGGTGGATACTTCCCGTCAGCAGATTCCTTTTGGAATTGCGCAGATTGGTAAAGCCTTTCGGAACGAGATAACCCCGGGAAACTTTATCTTCAGAACTCGTGAATTCGAGCAGATGGAAATGCAATTTTTTG
This sequence comes from Candidatus Neomarinimicrobiota bacterium, assembly GCA_016784545.1. NCBI lineage: Bacteria > Pseudomonadati > Fidelibacterota > Fidelibacterota bacterium. Next base: position 22,238 of record JADHUM010000040.1, on the reverse strand, counting down.
TAAATCCTGATCAGGCAGATGAATGGTTTGAAACCTGGATGGAAAGGCGCAAGGCTTTCTATGATACCATCGGCATCAACCCCGATAACCTGCGCTTTCATGAACACGGTCCAGATGAGCTGGCCCATTATGCCCGTGCTGCTTTTGATGTGGAATATAAGTTTCCCATTGGTTGGAGCGAGTTGGAGGGAATTCATAACCGCGCAGATTTTGATTTGAAGCAACACGCTGAATTCTCAGGTAAGAATATGAGTTATAGAGATCCCCAGACAAATCAGGTTTATACCCCATTCATTATTGAGACCTCCGCTGGTTGTGATCGTACCACACTGGCAGTTATGTGTGAAGCTTATGAGGAAGAAACTTTAGAGGATGGCTCTGTTCGGACTGTCATGCATTTTCATCCAAAGCTGGCACCCATTAAGGTGGCTATTCTACCTTTGGTGAAAAAAGGTGGTTTGAAGGAGTTGGCTACGGAAATTAAGGATGACCTCAAGCGTCATTTTAATGTTTTTTATGATGAAAAAGGTGCCATTGGCCGCCGATATCGTCGTATGGATGAAGCTGGAACCCCCTATTGTGCGACCATCGATTTTGATACGCTTGAAGACAATGCTGTGACTGTGCGAGATAGGGATTCAATGGATCAGATTCGAGTACCAATCGCAGAGCTTCAGGCTTGGCTGGCTGAACGTATCCTGACCAGCTAAATATATTGATTGACTCTCATGGGTCAGAGGGATGTGGTTTGAAACAGGCTGTGGGTCCATCCCCAGCCTGTTTTGCATTCTTCAGCAATTTGTAAAATAAATACACAATCTATTTATAGCCGCTTGTTGTCCCTCAGATGCTATTTATATTGTGTGACGTGATTAGGCGAGTATCAAAGCGACCATTCTTTTTCAAACAGCAATTTTCTGATCCACTTCGAATTAATTTAAAATGTGCACTTCAAGGTGCACTTTTCATATGATATACCCAGAGAGTAGGTGTGAATGAACAAAACGTTAATAATTTTGATTGAACTTCAGGAGATTGATCGTCAGCTCTTTGAAATCGATGAAAAAAAGGGGAGTCTTCCCCAACAGGTAGAAAAACTGGAATCACAGGCTGAAAGCGTTAAATCTGAATTGGAGACAATTCGGCAGACGCTGGAAGAGAATCAGAAAGAGCTAGTGACCATCAAGGGTGCTCTTATGGATGCTGAGGCAAAAGTTAAGAAATACCAGGATCAACTTTATCTGGTTACCACCAATCGTGAATACGATGCCTTAACCAATGAAATCGAAACGGTCAAATCTGAAATGACTGAAGGTGAGGGGCGACAATTATATCTTGAATCAGAAATTGAGAAATTGGAAGAGCTTATCGCCACGTCTGTAGAGCAGAGCACAGCCTTTGTTGAACAATTAGATGCGAACCGCGACGAATTGAAAGAAAAGTCAGATCTCACAGATGCCCGCCAGGAAGAACTTGAGGCTCAAAGAGCTAAGTTGATCAAAAAGGTTGGTCAGCGTTACTTAAGGCAGTATGAGAGAATCCTCAAAGCACGTCGCCGTGCTGTTGTTCCCATTTTGCGTGGATCCTGCTCTGGATGTCACAAGCAACTGAATCCTCAAACCATCTATGAAATCCAGCAAATGGACGCCTTTATCGAATGTGAAAATTGTGGCAGGATTCTGGTTGTCTTACCTGGAGACGATGATTAGGTCCTCACTCCATTTTTTTAGATAGAAAATTTTAGAAGAAATGATCCGAGAAATCGGATCATTTCTCTTTTAGTCACCATTCAAAGCCTTAGTTTTATTCGCTTTTTTAAAATGGGTGGATTGGGCAGTCGCCTGGCATCAGCTGGGAGGAAAGTCCGGACTCCGCAGGACAGGTTGCCCATGTTAGCAGCATGGGACTCTACTTTCGAGTAGGGATGGAAAGTGCCGCAGAAAAGATACCGCCCGTCTTCGCTCCATTCTCGCTACCGCGATCATGGAGCTACGCCGTGGCAGGCCCCGTTATTGGGCCTGCCGCGCCATAGCTTCGTTGACGTAGAATACGGGAACGGAGCGAAGGCGGGTAAGGGTGAAAACGTGAGGTAAGAGCTCACGCCAGTGTCAGGTAACTGATGCTGGGGGTAAACCCCAATTGGAGCAATTTCAAGCAGAAGAGCTTGGTAGTCCGCCATTCATCAATGATGAAACTCTTCGGGTAGGAAGCTAGTATCTCCATGCAAATGGATATCCAGATCAATGGCTGCCTCATCCTCTTTGGAGGATCAGACAAAATCCGGCTTATAGATCCACCCATTTATTTGCCTACCGTTGGTGCAAGCCAATCTTAAATGATGTGACATCAGGTTAAAACAACGACGTTTTTACCGTGAATTAAACCAATCTGAAGTTTATACTATAGACCAACTTATTATGGAAAAAATCTGGATCATTCAAGATAGTCCCCTAGGGGAAATAGAGAATCTCACAACTTCTCTGGGCGTTTCGCCAGTGGTTGGTGGACTCCTCTGGCGCCGTGATTTACGCACCATAGATGAGGCTCGTGAATTTTTTAACCCCTCCATTTCCCACTTACATGATCCCTTCCTCATGCTCAACATGGACATCGCCGTAGATGAGATTTCAAAGTGTCTTGATGCGCATGCACCCATACTGGTTTATGGGGATTATGATGTGGATGGTACCACGGCTGCATCACTATTACACTTGTTTTTGCAATCTGTTGGTGCAAAATCGGAATTTTATATCCCCGATAGAAACACGGAAGGATACGGCGTATCCCATAAGGGTATTGATTATGCAGCTGAGATTGGTGCAAAACTGATTATTACATGTGATTGCGGTATTACAGCCGTTGAGCAGGTTGAATACGCCAAACAGCTCGGTGTGAATATGATGATTACAGATCATCATATTCCTGATGATGAATTACCCGCTGCAGTGGCAATATTGAACCCCAAACAAGGTGATTGTAATTACCCCAACAAGAATTTATGCGGGGCCGGTGTAGCATTTAAACTCACTCAGGCCATTGCAAAGAGACATGAGCTCCCAGATGAACAAGCACTCCAGTTTCTTGATCTCGCAGCCATTGGAACAGCTGCGGATATAGTTAAGGTAACCGGAGAAAACCGAATTATTGTTAATGAAGGTTTGAAATTGATCAGCAGGGGAAGCCGGCCTGGAATTATCGCCCTGAAGAAAGTGGCAGGAATAACCAGGGATGAAGTCACCGTTGCCGATGTCCTATTTGGGCTAGGACCTCGAATCAATGCTGTTGGTCGCTTAGGAGAAGCCATGCGGGCAGTGCGCCTCATGACATCCACCACCCAGTCTGAGGCAAAAGAATTATCCGCTGTTCTCAACTCAGAAAATGAGGTTCGTAAGACGGTTGAAGGCAAAATATTTGATGAAGCGGTACGTCTCTCCAATGCAAAATATGACCCCAGAGAAAAACGATCGCTGGTCCTTTATCACGAGGGTTGGCATCACGGTGTGATTGGAATCGTTGCTTCGAAGCTAAAGGAGCGATACTTCGTACCCACTGTAATTATCGCGGTAAACGACGGTGTGGGAAAAGCTTCTGCCAGAAGTATCAGTGGCTTTGATCTCCATGCTGCATTCTCAGAATGTGCCGATTTGTTGCTCAGCTTTGGTGGACATACCATGGCAGCAGGAATGTCCATTGATCCTGTTAATCTGGAAGCATTTGAAAAACGATTCCAGGAAGTTGCTATGGCTCAGGTAACAGAAGAAATGATGCGACCTCGCTTAAAAATAGAGTCTATTATTGAATTTTCTGATATTAACTCCCAACTAATGGAGACGTTAAGACGCCTCGCTCCTTACGGACCTGGTAATATGCGTCCCCTCTTTGCCAGCCAAAATCTGGAAGTTATCGGCTATCCACGTCCAAAGATTGTGGGCAAGAATCACTTAAAATTGAAAGTGCGTCAGGGACGAACGATTCTGGACGCAATTGGGTTCGGAATGGCCGAGTCTCTGGAATTACTGTATTCTCAGAAGAATCTGGAAATGGCTTATGTCCTTGCTGAAAATGAATGGCAGGGTAGAAAAACTATCCAATTAGAGCTAAAAGATATTAGAGTAATGGCTTAGGAGTCCACCATGCGAAAAGCTTACATCGATGCGATCGGGATGTATGTCCCTGAAAATGTAGTAACCAACCAGGATTTGGAAAAATTAATGGATACCTCAGATGAGTGGATCCGTGAGAGAAGTGGTATCCAGGAGCGTCACCATGTGGATGGAGAATGCACAACTGATCTGGCATTGAAAGCTACCGAAGAGGCACTTGAGAAGGCTGGCATGCAGGCAGAGGATGTGGAGCATATCATCTTCTCAACCATGGCGAGCGACTACTTCACGCCAGGTGGCGGTCCCATGATGACCAGACGTCTGGGTATTCCTGGAACCCCTGCCCTGGACATTCGTATGGCCTGCTCAGGATTTTTGTATGGACTATCCATTTCCAAGGCATTTATCGAGTCGGGGGCCTATAATAATATCCTGCTGATTACCTCCGAAGTTCAGTCTGTGGCCCTTGATTTTACCACTGCGGGTCGAGATACAGCAGTCCTGTTTGGCGATGGTGCTGCAGCGACTATCATTAAGGCTACAGATGAAGATAGAGGATTGCTATCAGTAAAGACCCACTCAGATGGTCGTTATGCCGAGGATCTCATGCTACGCACACCCTCAACTCTGGATAACCCGTTTTTGACAAAAGAATTGTTAGATAAGGGTTATGGTCAGGTCGTGATGAACGGTCGAACCGTATTCAAACATGCCATCACCAAATTCCCACAGGTGATATCTGAAGCCCTGGAAGCAGCGGGTGTTGAGAAGTCTGAAGTAAAACTGGTGGTTCCTCACCAGGCCAATCTGCGCATCACTGAGGCGGTGGCCAATCGATTAGAGCTTGAAATGCACAAAGTTGTGTATTCTAATATTCATAAGTACGGAAATACCACATCAGCTTCTATACCAATTGCCCTATATGAAGCCATGCAGGAGGGAAAGATCAACCGCGGTGATATCATTGTGGTAGCCTCATTCGGAGCAGGTTTTACCTGGGGTGCGTCGGTAATGAGGTGGTAGATTAATCATTCTATTCAAATTCAGGGGGACATAACATGAAACAATACTTTCAGGATGAGCATTATATGCTCCAGGACATGGTTCGTGATTTTGCTGCCAATGAAGTTGCGCCAATCGCTGAAACCCTTGACAGGGAGGAACGCTTCCCCCTGGAACTTATTCCCAAACTGGCGGAGTTAGGACTCCTGGGAATTCCCTTCCCCGAGGAATATGGTGGTGCTGGTATGGATACGCTGGCCTATACTCTGGTCATTGAGGAGTTGGCCAAAGTTGATTCATCCGTTGCCATTACTGTGGCTGCCCACATCTCATTAGGCACCAGCCCAATTTTTCTGTTTGGGAATGAGGATCAAAAAAATGCCCATCTTTCCAATCTGATCTCCGGCAAATATCTGGCTTGTTTTGGTTTGACCGAACCAGAGGCTGGGTCCGATGCAGGTGGCACAAAGACTACTGCTGTAAGAGATGGGGATGAATGGGTAATTAATGGTTCTAAAAATTTTATCACCAATGCTGGTTACTCAGGAGTGTGCAATTTAACCGCAGTGACTGATCCTGATGCCAAACGTCCAGGTGGGGTTTCTGTATTCATGGTTGATCCAAAAACACCAGGTTTCATTATTGGCCCACCTGAAAAGAAAATGGGCTGGCGTGGGTCGGATACGCGTGCTTTGACCTTTGAAAATATGAGAGTTCCATCCAACGCGTTGCTAGGAGAACTGGATGTTGGATTTAGTCACATGATGACCGCATTGGTCGGAGGTCGCATCAGTGTGGCGGCCCTGTCTCTTGGTCTGGCTGAAGGTGCCCTCCAGGCTGCAATAAAATATGCCGATGAGCGTGAAGCATTTGGGAAAAAGATACATCGCTTCCAGGGCGTGGGATTGCAGCTTGCTGAAATGGCCACGGAGATTGAAGCAGCGAGACATCTGGTTTACCATGCGAGTTATGTGAAAGATCATGGCGGAAATGTAGTAAAAGCTGCTGCGATGGCTAAATTAAAGGCCTCTGAAACTGCTGTACGGGCAACCAATATGGCCGTACAAGTGCATGGCGGTTATGGATACATAAAAGAATTTCAGGTTGAACGGTTCTTCCGTGATGCCAAAGTGCTCACCATTGGTGAAGGGACGTCAGAAGTTCAAAAACTTGTGATTTTGAAGCAGCTTATGAAAGGGTTATAATTACTACATGTTGCCACAATCAAAAAAGGTCGTCAGTGACGAAAAGAAATATCACCTCTGGCTAAGGATCAGCCAAATAACGCTTATTGCTCTGCTTCTCGTTGTCACAGCTCTGTTTTTCCCTCGAGGAAAGATGTTTCAATTCAACTATGATGTTGACCAGATCACTACTGAAACCATTATCGCCCCGTTTGATTTTGACATTTTAAAAACAAACGATGCGCTCGAAATAGATCGCAACGCTCGCGAGAGTACAGTACAACCCGTATTTATTTGGGACAATACCACCCGCGATAAAGTGAATACGGCAATAGATGAGATGCGTGAACAGCTCGCCCTGTGGTATCAGGCTGAAAAAGATTTATCTGCCAAGAAAAATTATTGGAGTACCATTACAGATAGTCTGGCTGCAGATTCCATGGTTTTCGAGCTACAAGAAGATTCATTACACGTTCTTAACTTTAAACTGGATTTGCAGAATAGAGGTCTCAAAAATTTAGGTACGCCTCGCTGGAGCTATTTCCTGGAAGAAGGTCCCTCCACCAGGCAACTTGCAAATTCAGTAAAACAAGCCCTCCTGCCACAGTACATGCTGGGTATCATTGGTGATCTTCCAACAGATATTGACGTTGCTCGAATAACCATGATTATGAGGGGCAAAGAATCAAGCCGAAACCCCAAGGACTTCCGCAATATGGAGCAGTCCTGGGAGAGCGTTCAAAAGGTGCTTAGCTCCAATTACTTTGAACGGAATCCAAGCCTGCAGCAACTTGCCGAGGACATCGCCCAGGCTGTAATGATTCCTAACCTGAACTATTCTGCTGAGCTTACTGACAATCGCATTTCCGAAGCTCGCAATCTGGTGCCCATAAGTGTGGGGAAAGTTTTCAAGAACGAGCGTATTGTGGATGCCAATACCCGGGTAACTCCCCCGATAAAACAAAAACTGAATTCATTGGAAAAGGAATACATCCGCAAAGGGTACGGTGAATCGGCAGCGAACAAGGTCACCACCTTTATGGGCAAAATTATGCTTTCAGCATTTTTACTCTTTTTCTTTTTTGCATATCTACAGACCTATAGGAGCCAGATTTATAACGATATAAAACTCATCGCTCTGGTGGGCATTGTTTTTATTATGACGCTCGCCCTGGCGCACATGATTGTCTATAAATTGGGCTGGTCTGAGTTTTTTGTCCCAATGACTATTGCTGCCATGATATTTACCGTCGTATTTGATGGCAGAATAGCTTTTATCATTATGGTGACACTGACCCTACTGACAGGTATTATCCTCAGCAACAATATTCCATTTATTGTGGCCAACCTATTTGTCTCTTCCCTGGCTATTTATACGGTACGCCGACTAAGATCACGATCTCAGATATTGTGGAGTATTCTGGCTGTCACTTCAGGTTATGTTGCTGTGATTGCAGTTTTCGAAATGATCAAATTTAGCAATTGGGAATCTGTGATGGAGCATATGGTCTTTGCGACTGCCAATGGCGTATTATCTCCGCTGCTCTCCTACGGACTACTGGTTTTAATTGAGAGAGTTTTCAAAATCACCACCAATTTAACTTTGCTTGAACTTCTGGATTTTAACAACAAGCTGTTAAGTAAGTTGGCTATGAGGGCTCCAGGAACTTTTAAGCATAGCATTGATGTTGGCAATCTGGCTGTTGCAGCTTCTGAAGCGGTGGGAGCCAATTCATTGCTGGCACGCGTGGGCGCCTACTATCATGATATTGGCAAAGCTGAAAAGCCTGAATACTTTATTGAAAACCAATTACGGGGTACCAACAAACATGATAAACTCTCACCCAGACTTAGTGCGACCGTGATTGTTGCACATGTTAAGGATGGTATCAAACTGGCAGATGAAAATCGATTACCCTCTATTGTGGCCGATTTTATCCCCATGCACCATGGAAAAACCAGAGTCGAGTACTTTTATCAGCAAGCGCTAGAGAAGGCAAAAGAAACCGATTCAGATATTAACGAGGCAGACTTCAGATATCCAGGTCCCAGACCAAATACAAAGGAAACTGGTATTTTAATGATTGCCGAAGCGATTGAAGCAGCCTCGCGCAGTTTGAAGAATCCCAACCCACAACGCATTGAATCGCTTATGGATACAATAATTGAAAGTAGAATCAAAGGAGGGGAGCTAATCAATTGCCCCCTAACCTTTAGAGATCTTGAGATTATAAAAAGCGCAATGATGCCCGTTCTCACTGGAAGTATGCACGAAAGAATTGAATATCCAGGGCAACGAGAAAAATTGCATATGATGGATGATGAAGACTAATAATAGACCTGGTAAATCACGCCAAGATACTACCCACCTTATCCATGAAAATTGACATTATCGACCCGCCTGGCGGGGTGGACGCTCCTCAATTCATTGCCTGTGTGGGTGAAGTGCTGGCAACTGAGCATAAAACCTTTGAATATGTGAACGTAATATTTCTGGGAAAAGATGATCTCCGTCTCATGAAAAAAGAATATTTTGAGAAGGATGTTTATACGGATGTCATCGCTTTTAATTTGAATGACCCCGATGAAAATATTGAGGGGGAGATTTATCTCTCATATGAGCAGATTGTGGACAATGCCATTTCCTATAACACGAAATTGGACATTGAGTTATTGAGAGTTCTCATTCACGGTTGTTTGCATTTATGTGGATACGAGGATGATACAGCAACAGCTAAAGAGCAAATGACTGATTTAGAGAATCAATATATTAAAAAACTTATGGACCTGGATACTTAATGGAGTTTTCAGAATTCTTCGAGTCCACTCTCGTCTGGCAATTAGTTGTATTTATTCTCCTATTGGGAATGTCTGCCTTTTTTTCAGGATCTGAAACTGCACTATTTAATCTTAAAAGAAATGATCTTGAAAAATTAAAGCATGATCTGGCTCCATCCTCCAGACTCATAGTACGCCTATTGGCAACGCCTAAACGATTACTCATCACCGTATTGACTGGCAATACCATAGTCAATGTTGCCCTGGCCTCCATGGCTGCTTTGATTACAACCGAAATCGCCAGCAAAAGCGGCGTGAACCAAGTTCTTGCCCTGGTTGCAGAGACCATTATTCTCACCATTATATTGGTCATTATAGGTGAGATCACACCAAAGGTTTTGGCAATGCGGCATTCATTGGGATTTGCATCCAGAATAGTTGGTATCCTCTCCATCATTTTCAAGTTGTTTTCACCCATCGCGCAGGTTGTCTATAACCTTGTGGAAAAGATGGTAACCATTACGGGAATTCAACCAGAGGAAAACTTCACCTCAGATGAAGAAATCAAAGAACTGGTGGAATTGGGACAGGATCAGGGTGTTATTGGAGAGGAAGAAAAAGAAATGATTCACTCCATTATTCAATTTGGTGATACACAAGCCAAGGAAATAATGATACCACGACCAGATGTGTTCATGCTGCATACTGAGATGAGTCGCGATGAAGTTTTAACTCTCATTAGACAGAGTGGCTACTCAAAGTATCCCCTCTACAAAGATCAGATTGATCAGATAAAGGGTATTGTCTTCATAAAAGATATTTTACCCTATCTGCATAGCAGCTCACAACGCATTAATCTTGAGCGTCTCGCCAGGCAGGCAATGTTTGTTCCTGAACATCAGTATGTTGATGACCTCCTGAGAGAAATGCAGAAGGAAAAACAAAAGTTAGCCATTGTTGTAGATGAATATGGTGGTTTCTCTGGAATGATAGCGGTGGAAGATATCATTGAAGAAGTTTTGGGTGATCTAAAGGATGAACTCGATGAGTCCGATGAGAATTCCGAGATTGTTGAGCTAGAGAAGCACGTCTTTGTAATAGAAGCATCAACTCATCTGGATGACGTCGCTGCAGTTTTGGGAATTGAATTCGCTGAAGAGCGTGATTTTGATTCCATAGGGGGCCTGATTTATTCCAGCCTTGGAACCATTCCTGAGCCAGGTGAAATAGTAGAGTATGAGCAGTTCAAATTTGAAGTTTTATCTGTTGAGAAAAATCGTATTGAAAAAGTAAAAGTGACCAGGACTGAGATTAAGTAAATGGTGGAAGCATTCAAGACCTCCCCTGAGTTTGAACTCCGACGTCTCATCGATATCGTATCCAAACTTCGTAGTCCTGAGGGTTGTCCCTGGGATATTGAGCAAACTCCAGAAAGTATGATCCCTTATCTCCTTGAAGAGGCGTATGAAGTTGTGGAGAGTATTGAGGATGGTAAACAAGAGGATATACTGACGGAGCTTGGAGACCTGCTATTGCATATTGTCATGCAGGCTCAAATGGCAGAAGAGGAAAATAAGTTTGAGCTCCGCGACTCAATACATTCAATTAATGAAAAACTTATTCGACGCCACCCCCATGTTTTTGGTGATGACAATAGAAAAACCAAACGACTTGAAGATGCCAAGGAAAAATGGGAGAAGGCCAAAAAAAGTGAGGGTCGAAAAAGTTGGATTGATGGGGTTCCGAAAAACTTGCCAGGATTAATTCGGGCACAGCGTGTACAGGAGAAAGCCTCAACAGTTGGATTCGATTGGGATGATGTTGCTCCTGCGTTGGCAAAATCCCATGAAGAAATTGATGAATTGTTAGAAGTATGGCTTGAAGGAAACCATGAACGATCCAGGGAAGAATTTGGTGATGTCCTCTTTAGTATAGTTAATGTGGGTCGATTGATGAATCTGGATAGTGAAACTTCAATGCGCCAGGCAATTGATAAATTTGATGCCAGGTTTCGTGCGCTTGAAAAAGTATTTGATGATGAAAAGCGGGATATAGAAGCTGCCACTCTGGAAGAAATGGATGAAGTTTGGGATCGGATAAAACATAGTATAAGCTTTCGCAAATAGGCAGATCGACTCCAACTTATAACTTCAAATATATCAAAATCTCAAAACTCAAGTTTGATTTATGCTTCAAGTAGGTCAAAAAAAATTATCTCTTGATAATAGCAACTTAAAACTATAGTTTGGTTACACTTGTTTAAATCATACAATCCAGGAGGTTTTTTAAATGGCTGACAAACCAGCAACAGGTAAGCAGGGGAAACGTTATTCAGCAGAAGAAAAAGCAGAGATAGTTGCATTTATCATTGCTTATGATGCTGAGCATAAACGTGGTGGTATGAAAGCTGCCAGTGATAAATACGGAGTTTCCGTAGTCACTCTGAGTAATTGGAAGAGAAAAGATAAGGGCCCCAAGAAGCGTAAAGCAAAGGGCAAGAACGTCGCTGGAAAGAAGACTGTTAAAACTGCTGTAGCCTCGGCTAAAGTTGTAGGTGATAGTCCTGAGGCCATACTGAGCCGTTTGCAGACAATACGTGCTGAGATTCATAAACTTGAAAAAGAATATGACGGACTTAAGAGAAAGCTATAAAAAGCATAATGTCTCATTTTGAGGCGAATGGCAATTTTGAAAGAGGTGAGGTAACTTACCTCTTTTTTTTAGCATAGCACGAGTGGAATAAAAAGATTTAGAATTATGTAAGATAGAATAAGGAAATGATAGTTATAAATATCATGCTCCATGTAGCGCCAAATATCCAGCCCGCTAAAACATCCAGGGGGAAGTGAGCGCCGCAATATATTCTTGAATATCCCACCAGCAGGGAGAGTGGTATCAATATCCAGGCTGTCCAGGAAAACATAAAACTGAATGACAAGGCAAAGGCCATCGTATTTGAAGCATGGTTAGAAGGAAATGATTTCTTGCCGTAGTTCATGGTGCCCAATGATCTGATATCTTCAAATTGTTTTCCCGGTCTCACACGATCAGTTTTCTTTTTCAGCACTCGAGAATTGATAGCATCCGCTGCGCTTGCACTTAAGCCCCCCAACACTATCGCCAATAATCCTGCCTCCCAGTCCAGATAGATGAGTAGCATTGCGAAAGTGAGAGTAGGGACTATCCACCTGTAGGGGTTTGACATAGTGATCATGAATTTATCCCACTGTGGTTTGGACCATTTGCTCGCAATGAGATAGGTGAGGTCTAGTTCCACTTTGGATATGGGAAGTTTAAGCATGCTTTAAAAATGAATACTCCCACAGGTAATTGCTACTAATTTATACCTTTAAAATTGTGTTTGAATCTGAGACGAATTAGGCTGGGCATATTGGGAAAAATTAATGTGGAGTAAGAAATGATGAGATTCATGAACGTATTGATTATAACGCTAACCATATTTATATCCGCTTGTAACACTCCAGAAGTGATAAGTGATTCACAACCTGTTTTGGGTCAATTAAAAGTCGGTTTTGACATTGATGACACAATTTTATTTTCACGTGACAATTTTCTCAAAGCTCCTCAAATGAGTGATGACCCGGATCATCTTGATTATGGCTGGGTGAATCAGCATGATAGTCTGTATTCAGTAACCATTCAACCTGTAGCTGAATTAATCAGTTTCCTTAGAGCCCATGGGCATAAGGTATACTTTATTACTGCTCGTCCAGGTATCAACGGCGATGCGGTAGCTCGGCATTTAACCAGGGAACTGGGTTTTGATATTACCCTGAATGAAAATTTATTCTTTTCTCCCAAGAAGAAGGATGCTGTCAGCGGACACAAGTTTACCACAAAACATATCCGTATAGCAGAATTAGGTCTCCATATCTTTTACGGAGATGCTGACAATGATATGGTTGCAGCAGGCATTGCTGGAGTACGTGGAGTCCGAGTGGTAAGAGATCCTCGTTCCGTTGAGGCTTATAGTAAAAACTATTTTGGGGATACTCGATCAGCGCCCCAACCCAAGGCACCCTATTCTGAGGAAGACTATCAGAAATTTTTATCCAGGGGTGTCGGTCCCTATGGGGAAACCATATATCCTATCTATTTTGCAGAGCCAGCCGAAACTGAATAATTCTAAAGTGGGATAATCTCCACACTAAACACTCTAAATTGATTCTGCTCTCCATTCATGTTGGTAACAGGAAGGGTTTCCTGGTTGAGCATGAGTGAGTTATTCCCCTGTTTGAAATAGGCTTTTGCCCATGAAGTGGTAGAAAGTTTTTCCCAACCAGCTGTATGGGGAAAACTGATCATTTGTTCCAACCACCAATTATTGATCACCAATTTTGCCAGCCCACAGGTATTCCCGGTATTAATCGGTCCCGCTCCATTACTGTATATAAACCGGAGCAGGTAGTTTCCCTCGGAGGGAACTTCAAAATCCATATCAATAAATGCATTCGATGTACCTAACTCAATATAGTAGGGCTCTCTCGAACTCAACATCAAGGTAGCCGAAGGTCCCAGGTAGTGAGGTTTGGTTGGTAAACTTAATTGCCCAGTGGAGTCCATGGATCTCATGGAAAAGAACCCATTCAGAGTGTCAGGAATAATGACTGTGGGCTGTTCGAGTGAGTCAAGATATCGACCATTTAATTCCAGGATGCCTTGCCTCGATGTGGAGGTCCAGACCAGCGTGTCATTTGACCAGAATATCTCAGGTGCATCTGGAAGAAGATAATCTACCAGTTCAATCTTGTCTATTGGCTCAGTCTTCCCTGCTCCCAATTCAACGACAATATTCAGTGCTTCACCTTTGAGAGGTATGGGTGAATCACTTGCCTGTGGCACGCCATTAATTGTCATGAGGAGGATGTGGGCACCAGAACCATTGATCAGAATGGAGATCGGTGTATGGTGCAGGGTGAAATTTGAGAGTGAAAACCTGTCCCATTCAAATGGGTTGTTTGGTTCAAGTGTGAGGTCAAACCCATTATGGTCAAAATTATAATTAACTGAGATTCCAAAAAGACCCCGATAAATAGCTCCCAGCCACCCTGCAACACTCCAGAGCTGTCGATCTGAATTAATCTGGGTTTCATCAGGTCGGCCAGATTTGTATTCAAAATTTTCACGATGTGACAAGAACAAGCTGGCAGAGCGGATCAGACTATTGAAGCCGTGAGCATAGGCCTGACTGTTGCCTGACTGTTTTGCTGCCAGAAGTGCATAGGTTTCTACAAAAGGCCAAATCGCCTTGTTATGGTAGGGTGGGGAATGGGGGAGCTGATGGGAGATAATGGGAGTACCAAATTGCGTGCGAGGATAGCTGGCCACAAGCTGGGAATCCAGGCCTGCAAACGATTTTAAATACAGGATACCCAAGGACTCACCCAAAATATCCCGATATGGGGCGGGAACCCAGGATGGCGTCGTCATGACATAGCTGGCTGGAGCATTAAGGGATGCATTCCAAAAATGTTGCAGAATGCTTTGATCCAGTCTTTGGATGAGTTGAGACCAGGATCGAATAACTTCAGGGTTATTATCAACCAGGACCAATCCAATCTCCAATGCCCGTTTGAAAATGATGTTTGTGGAGAGGGCATGTGAGGAATGAATGTCAGAGGGTGTCATCCATGGGGGATAGGTCTGTTCCCGCCAATCTTCAAAGCTGGTCTCCCCTTGCAGCATTCCTGATACAGGATCTCTATTCCAGAGCAGATCCTCCTGGAGGGCCTGTACCACGGGTCCCTTAATTTCTTCCAGCCACTCTTCATCGCCGGTAGCCAGAAATACTTCCCAGGCTGCCAGCGTCCAGACATGGCGATCACTTGACACGGGCCATGATCCCCCTGTGCCAGTATCCTGGATAATTCTACCTGAATCACTAAGTTTTGCCCGAAGGCTGGTTTTCATATTTTCTGGGAAGAGATATGCCAGCGATAGCTGACCGGCAAAAGATATATCACGGGTCCATACTCCTGGCCACTCCTTGCCCGCTGAGAAAGCACCATCCTCACGGATATTAAGAACGGCTTCTTCCAGGGCCAGGTTGGTGAGTGCTTCCAAAAGGGGCGCTTCGGGACAAGAAAAATTAGGCAAATTTGAGATGTCCTCATTGAGTATCCACCGTCCCTCGTCTGTGGTAGGAACAGGCGGCTCGAAGTGGATACTCAATTCATAAATGGAATCCTGATCAATATCCTGGAATTGAAGCTGCTCTGGTGATTGAGGAAGGTCCCAGATCCATTGTAGGGGGGCTGTCCCGCCAGCCATGTACAGCCCGGAAAACGCCTCAGCTGTGATGGTATCATTGGTAGCTGTGACATAGTAATTCTGTTCTTCAAAGGCCTGTAGAATGGGGCGTATGTCTACTCGGAAGTGAACATTGGTGGCTTTGTCCATTGCTGGAGGTGTCCCAGGAGGAATGATTGACGGGCCACCAAATTTTAAAGTAGGTGCATAGAACTCAGAAATACCCTGAGGAACGATTAGCTGATGATCCATTCCGAATCCAGCCTCGTTGTCTTCGCCATTCAGGCTGAGTTTAAAAAGGATGGGTTGAGGGATAGATGTGTCCATCACCATGGGATAAGAGGAAATCAATTGAGTAGGAGAGAGTGCACGTGCGCTGTATTCGCCCTCTATCACTGACGTTGAATTTATTTTGTAGGGAGAGCCGCTTCGTTCACAGCTTACGAGAAGGACCATGAGCAGGCTTATGAGTGCGATAAATCTAAGTTTCATATATTCCATCCTTTATACCATGCCTTAAACTAATTAATACAGGATGGATGGCTATTTTCTTTGTAACAATTTGTCCAGCAATTAGAAACACTGCGGAATTGAAAAGCAGTTATTGAATTTGGAAAAACAAACTATATATTACAAACCGACCAGTCGGTATGTTGAATCATTTTGCTTATTGACCTTAAGAATCTATTTTCATGAAACCTATGGAATAGTTGATTATTTGATTTCAATAGATGTTTAGATCAATTGAAAAGGAGCTCAGAATGAAGATTGTTGTATGTGTCAAGCAGGTGCCTGATACTGAAACTAAAGTGGTCATCAGTGGAGATGGTTTGTCCATTGATCCTGCTGATGTTAAATATATCATGAACCCCTATGATGAAATCGCTGTTGAAGAAGCCCTCAACCTCAAAGAGGCTGCCGGCGAAGGTGAAGTGATTGTTCTCACTGTTGCCAGTGAAGACGCACAACCTGTCATGCGGACCGCCATGGCTATGGGTGCCGATAGTGGAATCCTTCTCAAAGCTGAGAACGCAGCCTTGGCTGATGGCTTATCAGTAGCCAAAGCACTGGCTGATGAAATAAAAGCACTTGAAGCTGATCTGGTCATCACTGGCAAGATTGCCATTGATGGATATGGTCATCAGGTGGCCAGCATGCTTGGTGAATTGCTGGGAATGCCCGTTTTACCTACTGCCAAGACATTGGAAATTGTGGACGGCGTGGCCACCATTCACAGAGACATTGAGGGTGGCAAGGAAACAGTTACAGCGAGAACACCCTGTGTCATCACCGCTGAAAAAGGGCTGAATGATCCTCGCTATCCTGCGTTAAAGGGTATTATGCAAGCCAAGCGTAAACCATTGGAGATCAAGGATGTTACGCTTGATGCCGGTGGTATCGAAATTCTGGAAATGAGTTATCCTGCCAAAAAACCTGAAGGTCGAATTGTCGGTGAAGGTCCAGAAGCTGCTGCAGAATTGGTCCGATTGCTTCGTGATGAAGCTCAGGTCATATAGGAGGTCATCATGAGTAATATTCTAGTTTTTGCTGAACAACGTGACGGACAATTAAAATCTTATGCCCTTGAGGCAATTTCTGAAGGTAGGCGTTTAGCTGATGGAGCAGGGGGAACTCTTTCAGTCTGTGTGATAGGTGCCGGGATCGCCGGTCTTGGCACTTCTGTCACCAGTCATGGTGCCGATAAAATATACCTGGCCGAGGATGGAGGATTGGGAGTATACAGCCCCGGAGCTTATGCAAAATTATTAAAGGATGCCCTGACAAGTTCTGATGCAGAGGTTGTATTGCTTAGCTCCTCCGCCATGGGGCGGGAATTGGGAGCCATATTGGCTGCTAAAGCTGATGCCAGCCTTTTGAGTGATGTCGTTGAAACCACTTGGGATGGTGATCATCTCGTGGTGAAAAGACCTGTATATGCTGGCAAGGCTTTCTTAAAGGTTGCTGCAAAGAAAGCTCCAGTCGTAGTGACACTGAGACCAAATGTATTCGCTGCCGAAGAGAAAGCGGGTGCTGGAGTTGTTGAGAATATGGTTGTTGCCCTAAGTGATGCTGAATCTTCGGTGACGGTGACTGAAACAGTTATGAAAGCCAGTTCCAGACCCGAACTCACAGAAGCCAGTATCATTGTCTCTGGTGGTCGTGGAATGGGTGGACCTGAGAATTATAACATCATAGAAGCCCTGGCAGACTCACTGGGTGCTGCTGTGGGTGCATCACGTGCTGCTGTGGACGCAGGATGGCGTCCTCATGCCGATCAAGTTGGTCAAACGGGTAAAACCGTCTCACCCAATTTGTACATCGCCTGTGGGATCTCTGGCGCGATCCAGCATCTGGCCGGAATGAATTCCTCCAAATGTATCGTAGCCATCAACACCGATCCTGAGGCTCCCATTTTCAAGGTTGCCAACTATGGGATTGTTGCCGATCTCTTTGAGGTTGTTCCTGCCCTGAATACCGCATTTAAGGAGCTTCTCGCTTAAACAGTTTTTCCTTAGTTCTATCCGAAATGAGGCTGGCTTTCTGCTGGCCTCTTTTATTTTGAAGCAGGTAGCAAGTTGTGACTACATGATTAATAGATTTTTTTTACAACCAACGAAACGAAGTCGACGAATCTTCATAATAGGTTTTAAATCAGTTTCAACGATTATGAGGAATACATAAAATTAAATTCGTATGGTTCGTAAAACCTGTCTATCGAAACCCATAGGGTGTAGACAGATTCGTTGTAAAGCGCTTATGTATATATGAAATGAGGAAATATGTTAAACCCCCGTGGGATATTATTTGATCTGGATGGAACCCTGGTTGATACCAGTCGTGACATCACGTCAAATTTAAATAGAGCCTTTGAATCCATGGGGTATCCGCAATTGCCCCACGCGACCATATTGTCCCACGTTGGTAATGGAGCCCATTATTTACTTGAGCAATGTTTGCAGATAAATCAACCAGACATGAAAGTGGATGACAAACTTGTTACAAGCATCTGGGAAAAATTCCGTGAGTTCTATCTGGTTCATATTATTGATGAAGCGCAACCTTATGCAGGTGTGGTTGAATTTCTGGAGAATGAGCAGCGCCCCATGGGTGTGGTTTCCAACAAACCAGAAGTGATGGTGAGGGCAGTTTTAAGAGAACTAAAGCTGCTACACCATTTCAAATTCACTTTGGGAAGGGATTCATTACCTGTATCAAAACCAAATCCAGAAGTGATACGCTACGGTATCCATGAGCTTGGAATAGATGTGCCTGGCGATGTATGTATGTTGGGAGACAATCCAGTGGATATCATTGCAGCCAAAGGTACCGGTGCTATTGCAATCGCCCTGTCGTATGGTTTTTCATCTGTGGAAGTGCTTGAAAATGCACAACCTGATTTTCTATTCCATAGCTTTGAGGAATTTGTAAAGTCCATTCAACCCGGTTGATTCTGCGGGGGTACTAATAATTCCGTTAGAAAAACTCCATATTTCCTGTGGGATAAGTCATTGTTCTCAATCAATCCCCGTGCATTTTAATCAGATGGCAAATAATTTCACCAAAGTTAGGTCAAACATGATATACAGGCTCATTTCGGCACATATACTAATACTTACCATCGTTCTGGGATCAACACTGGCGAAACCCGGTGTAATTCCTTCTGAGAGGGTTAAACAGCAACTGGAAATCATGTCTGAGTCCTACACCCAGGGTGGATTGGCAGCTAAAATGCAACGGGTGAAGGCAGCCAATCTTCAAGCTGCAGCGACTGGCACGAGAGACCTTCGAGAAGATGTTTACATGAGTTTCCCTGTCATTCTGGGATCATATACAGACTCCAACGACAACGAAAATGTGGTTGACCAACTACAGCAGGAACTATTTGATGGCCCCTGGCCCAGCATTACCATGGCAGAACACTATGAGCAAATGTCCTATGGCCAATTTCATCTGTCTGGAACCGTATATGGATGGTATGAATTAGGTCATGATAGTGAATATTATGAGGGCTCTCAATCTTCTCCTTATGACAATGGTTTCTTCCAGCCGCCTGGCGGAGTCGGGGATTTCATGACAGAGGCTCTCAATCAAGCAGATTTGGAAATAGATTTCTCTCAATATGACAACGACGGACCCGATGGAATTGCTAATTCCGGCGATGATGATGGGTATGTCGATGCAACTTTCTTTGTCCATTCAGGTCGCGGAGGGGAATCTGGCGGACCTTCTATCTGGTCCCACAGATGGGTGTATTCAGCAGCTTCAGGAACAGGGGCTCCCTATTCCACAAACGATACTAGCTTTACAGGCCAACCTATTCGTGTCCAGGATTATATCATGCAACCTGCCGTCGCCGGGGGTAGTCAGGGAAGTGGTGGTCTCATCCAAATTGGTGTTTTTTCTCACGAATTTGGGCATGCACTGGGTCTTCCTGATCTTTATGATACTGACTATAGTTCAGACGGTGTTGGGAGCTGGTGTCTCATGGCCAGTGGTTCATGGAGTACTCCTTCCAGCCCCGTTCATTTATCCGCCTGGTGTAAGGAAATGCTGGGTTGGACAATTCCAATCATACCGAACCAGAATATCCAGAACTTTGAATTTCCCAATGCTGAGGAAAACTCCTTTGCAGTCAAGTTATGGACCCATGGAGAATTGGATCCATTTATTGGAAATTACAGTCACGGACAGGATGTGGGTGAGGAATATTATCTCATTGAGAATCGACAGAGAATAGGCTCTGAGCAGCACTTGCCTGGTACTGGTCTGGTCATCTGGCATATTGACAACTCCAGATCCACCAATAGTAATGAAAATCACCGCATGGTAGATGTAAAAGCCGCTGATGGCCATTTCAATGGGTCCAATAGTGGCGACAGTTGGCCAGGTTCCACAAACAACCGGAACTTCGATTTTGAAACTATTCCAACATCCATTGGCTGGGAGGGTGTGAACACAGAAGTGGCCGTACGTAATATTTCAGATTCTGATCATACGATGTGGGCAGATATCGAAGTACATGAATCCAATCCTCATATTAGAATTACTGATATGATTGTGGCTGATTTCAATGGCGACAACATTTTTGCTCCTGGAGAGAATGTCCTTATCTGGCTCATTGTAGAGAATACGGGGGCTCAGGCGAATAATACCACTGCAACCTTATCCATCCAGGGAAATGAGGTAGAATTAATTGATGATGTCATCGGTTTCAATCCCATAGATTTTATGGCGACCAGTACATCAAACCAGGCATTTGAATTCAATATTAGCGATACCTTATCACCTGGCTCAGTCAGTTTTGAGGTCAGTTTTATATCAGACGAATCAATCGAGCCAGAGCTACAACATTTTGAATTACTATTGGGTCTACCAGAGATTGTACTTATTGACGATGATGGTGCCATGACTGGAAATTCTGACTACCAAACCTACTTTACGGATGCCCTGGCGGCCGAAGAACTGGTGCATGTGGTCTGGGATCTTGGAGAAAGAGCACTGCCTGATTTGGAGTGGTTAGATGACTTCCCTTCAGTTATCTGGTTTAGCGGTGATAATTCTGCACCTCTGAATGAAAACAGTATCCTTCTCATCGCAAATTATCTGGATGGGGGCGGAAACATCCTCATGACTGGTCAGAATATGGCCAGTGGCGATCTTACTGTTGAAATTTTTTTGATGAACTATTTTTCGACAGAATTAAATGAAGATGACATCATCACGCCAAATGTATATGGCGACCCTGGACATGATTTTTTTACCCTTGATGATCGTTATGCCATCGGGAGTTCTGATGCTGCAAACAATCAGATTGCTTCAGACTCATACAATATTCTTGATGGGGGCTCATCCATGTTCATGTATCCCTTCCTCGGTGGTGCATCTTGTGGATCTTCAGTTAAAAATCAGATCTATTCTGCCGTGATGCTCGGTTTTGGTTTAGAGGCGTTAACACATTTTGGAAGCGAATCAGATAGTTCTCGCGGGCAAGTGATGCGACGATTGCTGGATTGGATGAATTCACCTGTTACCTCAACAATTGAAACCTCATTGTTTATACCAGAATCTTTGGGAATACAATCAAGTTACCCCAATCCGTTTAATCCTACCATTACATTTAACATAGATATGGCTACTGGGGATAATGGGATATTGCAAATATTGAATATCCGAGGTGGTCTCGTTGAAACACTCAATCTCGAAAAATCAGGTAGCGTTAGATGGGAGCCTGCCGGGAGCCTGGCTGGGGGCGTTTATTTCGCCAGATTCCAAGTGAATGGCAAGGTTTTAGGTACTCTGCAAAAAATCACCTATCTGAAGTAAATAGACGTTTCAGGTACTTATAAATTCTCTCCCGAGGTGGATGTATCCATCGTCATTGACCCCGGTCTAATTATATTCCTCCCATGAGAATGGATACTTCATATCGTGTTTAAGCGATTGATCTCATGGCCCTACATCGGTCCACTGGCCATTGTATTCGCAGCATTTCTGTGGTCCATTGACGCTCTCTTCAGACAGTCTCTTTATAGTCTACCCAGTATCTTCATTGTCTTTTCTGAGCATGCTCTTGGTGTTCTCATTACCCTCCCCTGGCTTATTAAGTTTTGGCCAAAGATTAAAACCTTAAGCCGGAAGACCTGGATCTCCATCTTCTGGATAGCGGTGTTTGGGGGCCTCCTTGGCACTCTGGCCTACACAAGGGCTTTGAGCTATATTCATTATATCCACTTCTCAGTCGTGGTCCTCCTACAAAAGCTACAACCCATTTTCGCCATCATCCTGGCCCGGATTATCCTCAAAGAACGTTTTAAGGGTCGCTTTTATCTCTGGGCTGGCATCGCATTACTGGGAAGCTATTTTGTGGCTTTTCCGAATATCTTGCCTCAGTGGCAGGATG
>JADHUM010000039.1 GCA_016784545.1 Candidatus Neomarinimicrobiota bacterium | reverse complement strand
CACACAGAGACAACATGACTTGCCAGCAACTTAAGAACTCAGGATGTTATTCATGAAATGACTGGAACTATACAGACAAACAAAAGGAATGTTGACCAGAAGCCAATCAGCATGCCCTTACCGTTCTCAACAAAGGCCAAGAATACTCACAGGGACGGGGTAGGACGCACCGTCAAAGAACCATCTATAAATATGATGGCATGGAAATCTTTTTTCCTTGACTTTCTTTTTCATAGAAGACAGGTAGGAATGAGCCCTCTGTGTCATTGCGAGGTTGCGAAGCGACCGTGGCAATCTCCGAGTTCTTGAGTACGGATGGATCCAGATCGCCGCGCCCTATCGGACTCCCCAAGACTGGGAAGGTATTATTCCTGGTGAAGACCCATGGAAGTGTTACCCGTGGGAGCACCATTTATCGCAGCGCATTTACCTCATATCACGAAAAAAGGAAAATGTGGGTTTCAACTATGAATTGAACATTTCAAGACTATTTTCGTGTCCATAAAAAAAGTAGACAAGAACCTATAGAAGTAGTTTAGGAAAAAGAAAATGAAAAAACGCACCGAAAAATTTTACGACAATCAAGAACTCATACATAGCCCCAGAGGTCGCATATTACGCATCATGAGCGAATATATTGGACCTGAGGAAGTGTTCAGAAAAAATAAGATTCAAGATACCATTGTCTTTTTTGGATCCGCCAGAACCCAGCCCAAGCATATTGTAACCCAAGCTATTGAAAAAGCCAAGGCAGAGGGAAGCAGTATAGAGAAGTTAGAGCAATTAGAGCGAGATCTGGGAATGTCCAGATATTATGAAGATGCGCGCGAGCTGGCCTACAAAATGACAGCCTGGTCAAAAAAATTAAAACAGAGTAAACGGCGCTTTATTATTGCCACTGGCGGAGGCCCTGGGATTATGGAAGCTGCCAACCGCGGTGCAGCTGAAGCAAAAGGACTTTCAGTGGGTTTAAATATCTCTTTGCCCTTTGAACAATCTGGCAATCCATATATCAGTCGTGAACTGGAAATGGAATTCCACTATTTCTTTATGCGCAAATACTGGTTTGTCTATCTTGCCAAAGCCCTGATTGCATTTCCCGGTGGATTTGGAACCTTTGATGAATTGTTTGAAACCCTGACTTTGATTCAAACCAAAAAGATCAGCAAGCAGATGCCCATCATGCTATTTGGAAATCGGTTCTGGGACAAGATGATTGATCTTCAGGGCCTGGCTGATTTTGGAACCATCAGTCATTCTGATCTTGAAATGTGTTATCAAACAGATAGTGTTGATGATGCTTTTGAGTATCTGACCGAACAACTTACAGACCTCTACCTGGAAGAAGCTCCAACCACAGACTAGCCAGTTTGTGGCTCCCATAGTTTGCCCAGCGTGACTGCCCTTCTGGCGCCAGTTACGCTGGGCAAATTTGCAGACAACCCATTCGTAAATAGATATCCAAGATAGGCAAAACCGAAGGCCTCCTTATTGCTGGGGTTTACTCCCCGCACATTCAAATGACCTATCGCAATTGAAGGAAGTTCATCCCTCAACAATCCCATAAGTGTTTTATTAAATGCTCCACCACCCGATACATACATCAAGCCAGGCGAATACTCGGAGGATAAGGCATTAATACTTTGAGCAATTGTTCTCGCAGTTAAAACAGTTGAGGTGTGAATTAAATCTTTGCACTCTTGCTTACCACCTGGGTAAAACTGTTTTATGATATCTTGAAAATAGGAATCACCAAACTGTTCTTGTCCTGCAGAGCGCGGGGGAGTGCGTTGATAAAACTCATGCTTAAGTAATTCATCAAGCAACTTGAGATTAACTTTGCCTTGTGAAGCGATATGACCCCCTTCATCAAAAGCCAATCTATCTTTTGTGAACATCCTCACCGACTTGTCAATCAATGTGTTTCCAGGACCCGTGTCCCACGCCAGCACAGGAGCCGGGTTGTTGGATCCTGGCACAATTGTCATATTGGCAATACCTCCAATGTTCAAAGAGAGGACATCAGAGTGCTTCTGCTGCAGGAGGTATTGATCAACAATAGGAATCAGGGGAGCACCTTGTCCTCCTTGCTCAACATCTGCGGTTCTGAAGTCATAGATCACCGGACAGTTGAATTTGTCAGACATTGCCTGAGGCTTTCCAATCTGGAGTGAAAAGTGAGGTGGCTCATGCTTGATGGTTTGACCATGGGAAGCAATGAGATCAAAATCAAGATTTAGCTTTTCAATCTCCTTGGCAAACCACAGGCCCAGCTCAATATCAAGACGGCCTATCTCATCATCACTCAGTTGTAATGGGTTCCTGAAACTTTTTTGAAAGGTCTCAGGATAAGGAATCTCACAGCTATGCAATATCTCAAAATCTGGAGCACGATCCTGGCCCTTGAATCTCACAAGACACAAATCCAGACCGTCTGCTGAACTGCCTGTCATAAGTCCCAGGATTTTCATTTGCTGCTCCCCATGATTTTTAGCCATCCCCTAAACTGCGAATATTCACTATGTAAATCAATATCCTTGAGAGGTATTCAAATAAATATTCCCAGTGGAAATTCCCTGAAAACTTCGCACGGATTTTCATTCCACTTGCATAGGTTCCCAACTATCTTGCCTCGCTAATTTGGAATGATGCCAGCAATTAATATTATAATCTGGCTTGAATATAGATTGAATGGGAGAGATTTGTGGATATCAAGATTGAAGTTGGGAAACCTCACGAAAGAACGTTGAAAATTCGTGTAGAGTGGTCTGAAATGGAACCCGGTTTTGAAAAAAAATTGACCAAACTAAATAAACAGGTAAATCGGCCTGGATTCAGACCTGGTAAAATACCCAGAAAAATAATGCTCCAATCTTATGGACCTAGCGTGCTGGCTGACATTCTGGATGAAACCGTACAGGCTGCCTACTACAAAGGCATCATGGATAACGACCTGGCCCCCATTGATCAGGGCAGTATTGAAGACATGTCTGAATTTGATATCGGCAAAGATCTTGAATTTTCACTAAAGCTTCAGGTTGAACCGGATTTTGAAATGTTCGACTATAAAGCAGGATTTAAGATCACTAAAAATGAATATACCGCAACTGATGAAGATATCGCTCATGCATTGGAACATTTGCAAGAACGCTTTGCAGAAGTTGAAATTCGTGACGATGGTGCTGTGGATGGTGATCTACTCAAGGGTGATCTCCAATACCTGGATGCAGAAGGTGTTGCCATAGAAGGCAGCTCTGTTGAGGACCGATATATAAAAATCGGTGATGGTGTATTTGGTGGAGATGTGGGTAAAAAGCTCATCGGCTCCAAGGTGGGCGATGAAGTGAGTTTTGATATCCCGGCCCAGACCAAAGATGCTGAGGACCTTCATATCCGTATGCAGGTGAAGTCAGTTGAGACTCATATCCTTCCAGAATTGAACGATGACTTTGCAAAGCAGGTTGATCCCAAATTTGAAACTCTCCATGCTTTGAAAGAGAGCAGTCGCCAAGATATCCAGAAGCAATTGGACTATGATGTCTTGAGGGCTCAGGATCAGAACCTGGCCAACAAGCTGGTTGAAGAAACCAAGCTCGAGGTTCCAGAAGCAATGATTGAGGACTACCTGGGTAAACTTGTTGAACGGGTTCGCCAGGAGCGTGGTGCAGATGTGAACGAAGAAGAAGTTCGTGAACAAAATAAAGAACGCGCTATCTGGGAATTATCCTGGTACCTCATTCGTAAAAAACTCCTCGCCACAGAAAAAATCGAAGTTACCGATGAAGATGTGGAATTAAAACTCGATGAGCTCGTCGCACAAATGCCTGGTGATGCTGAAAAGATGAAAACACTTTATAGAGATAAACAATATCTTCCCCAGATTAAAGATGATATCCTGGAGAAAAAGATATTTGCTCACATCGAATCTTTTGCAAAAGTAAAAGTTAAGAAAGCCACCAGCAAAGAAATCGGAGGCTACCATGCACACGCTCACTAGTCAACTTGTCCCCATGGTTGTTGAACAGACAGGCCGTTCAGAACGCGCCTATGATATATACAGCCGTCTACTTAAAGAACGTATCATCTTCCTTAGCACACCTATCGATGATAATGTTGCATCTCTCGTTGTTGCACAGTTATTGTTTCTAGAGGCCGAGGATAGCGAGAAAGATATAAACTTATACATAAACTCCCCTGGTGGAATAATTACATCTGGTATGGCCATTATGGATACCATGAATTTTATCAAGCCAGATGTTTCCACCATCGTTGTGGGACAGGCTTCCAGCATGGGCGCACTCTTGCTTGGAGCTGGAGCCAAGGGAAAACGTTTCACCCTACCCAACTCAAGAATAATGATTCACCAACCCATGGGTGGTACTGAAGGACAGGCATCAGATATTGTCATTGCTGCTGAAGAGATTCAGAAGACCAAACACAAGTTGAATCAGATGTTGGCAAAGTTTTGTGGTAAGCGCGTTTCTCAAATTGAGAAAGATGCTGACAGAAATTATTTCATGTCTGCCCCTGAAGCTGTCGCCTATGGCATCGTAGACGATATTCTCGAAAAACGAGGGTAAGTCCTTGGCAAAAGTTAAACCGGGGAAAACGTGTTCCTTTTGTGGAAGACCCCAGGAAGAAACTGGCATGCTCATCGCCAGTCCAACAGGATCGAATATTTGTGGGCGATGTATTGATCAAGCTCAACAGATAGTTAAAGATGAATCTCCTGGAATAAACAAATCATTTAGTTTGTTTTCCTCCATTGGCGAAATACCCAAACCAGTTGAAATTAAATCTCATCTCGACGCCTATGTCATTGGTCAGGAGCACGCAAAACGAGCGGTTTCTGTCGCCGTGTATAATCACTATAAACGCATCATGGTTCAAGATGATGTGCATGATATTGATCTGGAGAAGAGTAACATATTACTCATGGGTCCAACAGGCACTGGCAAAACTTTACTTGCACGTGCATTGGCAAGTTTCCTGGATGTTCCATTTGCCATTGCTGACGCAACCGTCCTCACAGAAGCTGGTTATGTTGGTGAGGATGTAGAAAATATATTGGTTCGACTTCTTCAGTCAGCAGATTATGATGTTCAAGCCACAGAAGCCGGTATCATCTATGTAGATGAAATCGATAAAATTTCGCGCCGTTCTGCCAACGCATCCATCACCCGTGATGTTTCTGGAGAAGGTGTCCAACAGGCATTACTAAAGATATTGGAAGGGACCGTCGCCCAGGTACCGCCAAAGGGTGGTCGCAAACATCCCGAGCAACCCCTGGTTTCCATCAACACTAAAAACATTCTGTTTATTGTTGGAGGCGCATTTGAGGGCATAGAAGAGATCATTGCCCGTCGACGAAAAAAGACCCTGTTGGGTTTCTCCAGTTTTGATGAAGAACAGTCAAAATTGAAAGGGGCAGAACTTTTACGGGTTGTAGAACCTGAGGATTTGCTTCAGTATGGACTCATCCCTGAGCTTATTGGAAGACTACCTGTGTTGGCTGCATTGGAAGATCTCACCAGAGAAGCTTTGCATTCCATTCTTCTGGAACCACGCAATGCCCTGGTCAAGCAGTATCAAAAAATGTTTGAAATGGAAGGGGTTGAGCTCATCATTGAAGAAAAGGCTCTGGATGCCATTATTGATGAAGCTGAGAAAGTCGGTACAGGAGCTCGAGCTTTACGTCGATCTATGGAAAAGGTGATGCAGGATATTATGTTTGATTTGCCTGACTGGGACGGTATCAAAAAATGCGTAATTACTGGGGCAGTTGTAAAAGACGGCAAACCCCCCCGGCTTAGCTAAATATCCAATTTCGCTTCAATCCCATCTTTCCCCAGGCAGCAAACATTGAAAAATGAGTCCCAGATTGGGCTTTTCGTCGCTTAGAGGTTTGTTTCTTACGATTTACAAAACTAATTCAATTGTTTTGAATCTCCATTGACCAATACACTATTTAGATAATACATGCTAAACCCATCTTTTGAATTACCCAGGATAGAGCCGTTCCCTTCTATGCTTGGGCTCTCAGCGATTATTCCGGCTATGGAGACTACTTAATAGTAACAATAACCGTTGATAAATAAGGCTTTCTTGAGTACCACAAAAAACTTGCAAGGCCATTTATTTTCGACTATTCTTCATGTCGATGCGTTAAAGAAACGTTAGTGGAGGAAATAAGAATGAAATATCGTCACTTGCTGACTGGTTTGGTCATATTTATAATGGCAGTACAGCTAGTTTTTGCTGGAACCACTGGAAAAATTTCCGGTTTGGTAACCGATGCTAGAACCGGAGAGCCCCTTCCCGGTGTAAATGTTATAATTCAGGGTACTAATTACGGTACTGCTACAGATCTTTCAGGTCATTTTTATATCCTGAATGTTCCCCCTGGTATCGTAACAATCGATGCTTCTTTTATTGGTTATGCCAGAATGTCAATACAGGAAGTCCGGGTTGTGGTAGATATGACAACAACCACGAATATCTCCATGCAGGTAGAAGCCTTGCAGGGGCAAAGTATTGTTGTTGTGGAGACACGTCCTTTAGTGGATTCGAAATCAACCAACGAGCGTCGTACCATTCGAAGTGAAGATATTACCAATCTGCCTGTACGTGATGCCGACGAAATTGTTGCCCTCCAGACAGGTGCGATTCGTGTAGGAAACAACCTGCATATCCGTGGTGGAAGACTTGAAGAAGTCGCTTACTACGTTGATGGTGTCTATCAGGTAAATGACTTTAATAGAATTTCAAGACCACAGGCTGCTGAAGTGTCTAGCCAGGCTCTGGAGGAACTTTCCTTCCAGGCTGGTGGATTTGATGCTGAATATGGTTCAGCAACAGCTGGTTTGATCAACATGTCCACCAAAACTGGTGGCAGAAAATTTAACATCGCTGGTGAGATCGCAACGGATGAGTTTCTGCCTTCTGAAGATGGTGGAACGTTTTTGGATAAGAGTGATGATGGTCTTTTCCAAACGTACTCTTACGGTCAAAACATCTATAATTTATCTATTAACGGTCCCGTCCTTCCAGACCTGACATTTTACCTTAACGCAGAGTACCAGTATAATCAGGATAGAAGAACTACTTCAGGTTCACATCCAGAGTCAACGTATCTTGGTGATCTTGACTCAAATGGATATGCCACCTATGATGAATATGAAGTATTCGCAAAATATGGTCCCCTTCCAAACAATTCTGAAACCAAACTCCTGGCCACTGGAAACCTCCTCTATGCCAAGAAAAATATTCGCATCAAAATCGGTGGAAACATTGCAAACACCCGTTGGAATTCATATGGAACCACAGTCGCCTCTTTCGATAAGGCAGCCTTTGCTTTAGAGAGTATCCCACTGTGGAAAAGTAAGACCCAGGCTGGTTACATGCGAGGAACCTGGACAATCAATTCCAAGACCTTACTGGATTTTCAAGTGTCATCCTTTAACGATGGATACGAGACAGGTCATGAAAAACTGTGGGATGATTTTTTCTATTACGGTCTGAAAGAATTCCCTGTTGATGAGTTGGATGCAATAGCAGCCCTCGATGATGATGAGCGCAGGCAAATGCTGGCAAATGAATACGACCCGATTCAATACATAATTGATCATAGGTCAGACTTCACGGAAGTAGATGGCAATCTTGTCTATCAACCTGCCCTGCGTCAGAATGGAACTGACCCCTCAACTTCTGGTGCATATGCTGATTTTAGTGCACCTGGAACCATTAACTCCGCCTATGCAAGAAATGAAACGGGGTATTGGGGTATGAATACCAACCTGAAAATGCAGAGAGGGGTTCATGAGCTTAAAGTTGGTGGTGAGTTTAGACAATACCTGATCCGCTACTATCGTCTGGGAGCGCCAGAACGTCTGGCTTCCACATTCTTTAATAATACACCTCGCAACCAGGAAGAATTTGCTACAGATCTGGCCGCTGGTGATCTTGCCCTGGGAGACTATACAGTATATCAAGACTATATTGATAATTACTGGTTCCAGGCCTACAAGAATGCTTATTCAGAAAATATGGGTTACAGTATCGATGGTTCTTCCCTGGTTAATACAGCCCTTGGAGATGACCGAGATGGTGCTCGTCGTCCCACCGTTGCTGGAGTATATCTTCAGGATAAGGTTGAGATGAGTGACCTGATTATGAATATTGGTTTACGCTACGATTACATCGCTGCCAATAATTTTCAGTTCAGAGACCCATCCAAGATTATTCTTGATCAGGAAGGTGCAATTGCGGAACAAGTATACATGGATGAGGATGGAATTTACTCCAGTTACGAGACAACTCCCTTTGATGCTACTGGTACAGAGCAGCTGACGCTGAGAGACCCGATTCATATTATTAGCCCAAGACTGGGTCTGGCCTTTCCAGTGACTGATCGTACGGTTTTCCATGCTCAATATGGAAAATATGTACAACAGCCACAATTGAATCGCCTCTTTCTCAGTTACACACGTTTTGCAGCCAACCTGAGTCAGGGTAACTATACGACTTCTGGGAACCCAGAACTTGAGCCTGTACGTACAACTTCATATGAAATTGGATTCCAGCAGGCTATTGGCGATGCTGCCAGTCTAGATATGACGGTCTTCTACAAACAAATGACAGGTTATGTTCAGATCAGAAATGTCCAGGATGCAACACCTGTGATCTATGCACGTTATGTCAACGGTGACTATGGTAGTATCAAGGGACTGTCCACATCCTTTAACTTAAGAAGATCCGGATATGTCCAGGCTACCCTGAACTATACACTCCAGTATGCCGGCGGAACCGGTTCAACTGGAGCGGGTCAGTATAAGATCGCCTGGCAATCAGGAAATTATCCTTCATTTGTAAGCCCGCTTGATTTCGATCAACGTCATACTGGGTCAATCAATGTGGATTTCAGAACCACTTCAAAGGATAGAATCCCTGAGGCGGGTGCCAACCTGCTCTTCACATTTGGAAGTGGACGCCGCTACACGCCAATGGCCATTAATAGTGCAGTTTTCCCAGGAACCTCTGATACCCCAGTCGCCGCACTGAATTCCGGTGTGATGCCCTGGTTCTATCAGATGGATTTAAAGCTGGATAAGAACTTCACAGTGGGTCCCCTGAGACTTAACACCTACATCTGGGTTAAGAATTTACTGGATCGCTCTAACGTGCGAGACGTTGAGGATGGCACTGGTCAGGCAAACAACGATGGTTGGCTCACTACGGATTATGGAAAAGCATGGTTAGCTGATGAAAACAACTCTGAAGAATTGTACAGGATGCGCATGGTTCATCCTTTTAACTATGAGAACCCCAGGACCTTTCTGCTAGGTGTTCGATTTTATATGGGCAATTAGGAGAGAGGTGAAGATATGAATGTTGAGAGTAAATCTATGAAGCATATTATTGCAGTAATGTTGTCTGTTATTCTGTTTGCCACAGGTGGCTTGGCAGATGTAAGAAGCCTTGGGAACAGTTCTAACCTTGCAAAAGCGAATACCCTGGAGTTTATCTTATATGATGCAAATCAGATACGATCCTGGGTGGGTAATAACGGCCACATTGTGAGTCATATTCCTACAGGTGATTCAGGTTTGGAATGGCCAAAAGGTTCTGGGTACACAGCTGTGTTTGCCTCAGGTCTTTGGGTGGCAGGAATGGTTGATGGGAGTGTAAGATCAGCTGCTGCTGAATTCACGTCCGAATTTCAGCCCGGAATCATTATTTATGATCCTGTAACACAAACATCTTCTGGTCCAGATTCTCCCAATGATGCTCGCTTTCAGGTGAGCTCCATTGACAAGGGTGACAATGCTGATGTCACTTCCCCCAATTATAACCGTGAATATTCAACCTGGCCGGCTGCTGATGGTGCTCCTGCCCACGATGGTGAGTTTTTTACCGATACCAATCTGAATGGTGTTTGGGATGATGGTGAGCCCTGGGATGATTTTGATGTTGATGGTATTTATGATGGTCCTGATGGCGTCATGATCAGTGGTGAAGATCCTCCTCAGATGATTGGTGATCAGATGCACTGGTTTGTCATCAATGATGCTGAACCAAATACACACTCCAATCTGTGGTCAACTGAGCCCTTGGGCATTGAAGTTCAGACGACAGTCTTTGGTTTTGATCGGGCTGACCCTTTAGGTAACGTGATGTTTCTTAAATGGCTGGTAATAAACAAGAGTGGTGGAGATATCGATGATATGTATCTCTCCATTTGGTCAGATGCTGATCTTGGTGATGCCACCGATGATTATGTGGGTTGCGATACAACGCTCTCAATAGGTTACTTCTATAATGGAGGACAGACTGATCAGGACTATGGTTCTAAGCCACCTTCAGTTGGCTATGACTTCTTCCAGGGTCCTATTGTCCCATCAGTTGGTGATACTGCACTGATTTCCGGTAGAGAAATTGCCGATTTCAGGAATCTTCCCATGACCTCATTCGTCTACTACATTAATGGTGATCCTTTTCTTGATGATCCTGAAACCGCTGATGAAGCCTATAATTATATGCAAGGTCTCTCGGTAACTGGTGAAGTCTTTCATGAGAGATTTGATGAATCCCTTCCGGTTTCAAGATTTATTTATCCTGGTGACCCCAACACTCGTAGTGGCTGGACAGCCTATGATGATCTAGTACCAGGTGATATGCGCGGTATGATGAGTTCAGGACCCTTTGATATGTCCACCTGGATAGATACAGATGGTGATGGTTTCCCACAGGTTGGTGAACCCGGTGTCCAGGAAGTTGTCTCTGCTGTTATCATTGCAGCAGGAACCAATAATACCAATGCCGTTAGTGCTATGAAATTCTTTGACCAGTATGCACAGGGTGCCTATGATGCACAGTTTAATCTGCCAAGTCCATCCTCACCACAGGTGCTTGTGAGCGAGTTGGATAACCAGATTATCCTGTCCTGGGAAGAAGGTGCAGAAGCACTTGAAGCTTTCTCGGAGCTGGAATATGAGTTTGAAGGCTACAATATTTATCAGGGCGAATCAGAAAATGGTCCCTGGGTACGTGTCCAAACTTATGATGTGGCCAATGGAGTTGGAACCATCCTGGATAGGGAGTTTAATGTTGAGAACGGCCTAATCCTTGAAGGTCCTGTTCAATTTGGAGCTGATGAAGGGGTTCAACGTCTTATCGATTTACGACGAGATGCAGTCCGTGGCAATATTGATCTCATCAACGGTCGCAAATATTACTATGCTGTTTCATCCTATGCCTATAGTGAATCAAAGGCTCCCAAGACAGTTGAGAGCTCAAAATCCGCTATTATTGTGCGACCCCATGCACCAGCCCTTGGACTGGTCCTGAACGCCGCCACCGGTGATAGCGTTGGGTATAGCCATATTGGTATTGCCGAAGCCTCAATTACAGCTGAAGTCATCGACCCCTTACAATTGACAGGCGATTCCTATGCTGTTGATTTCACATTTGATTCCACCAGCATGTCAGGATGGTGGGCCTTTGGAAGAACCAACGAATCTGACGTTTTGGTTGACACCTTGGTTAAGTCGTCCAATACGATGGTCGTAATAGGAACTGATACAACTGATGTTGAAGATGGCTTGCTAGCCTACCGTTCAGATTTGATCGATGGATTTGTCTTTGATGTAAACAACGTTTCCTTCGAGGCCCCTAAAACGAATACCACCTGGAGTCAGACTACAAATATTGTGGGTACTCAAAATGAAATCATGACCTATCTGGCTGTTTCACCTGGTGGTGTAGATTCACTGGCTTGGTTAGATGAGGCCCAGACACAAATGGTCCATATGGATACCCTTTATGGTCCTGATTACTATTATGACTATTTCGAAAGACGAGATGTTATTGACCTCACTTATTTCGATCTCTTTCGTGAAGTGACCCATGATGTTCACATCCAGGCCTTCGCATCCAATTTTGGAGGCATCGGTGGTGATAGACTTGCTGACATTCCAAATGTTGGAGGTGGTAGCGAATCCATCATTGATCTTCAGGCAGATCTTCAAATCAGATTTACTGAGGAGGGACAGAAAGCCACGAGATGGTTGAGACGTGCTGATGATACACTTATACACGTGCCGTTTGAAGTGTGGGATATGGACCAGAATCGACAACTGGTTCTGGGTGTAAAGGACAATAATAAATCAGGTGGTATCCAGGATACATCACTTGATAATTGGGAAAACACTCTCGATTTGGATTGGGTCGCCGTCTACTTCCTGGATTATGCAACCCATGCTGATTCCATACAGGAATTTAGAGATAATCCCAATTCCGGTTGGGCCTGGCAGTTTAATGACGCCTCAAAATTTACTGTGGGTGACGTCCTTGATCTGAGCTTCTTGAATCCCGTTAAAGCCGGTGAAGACAGATGGCTGTTTTCGCCATCTTCTCTGGTTGATGCAACCAATGATGAAGCAAAAGAACAACTCGATTTGTTGAATGTCTTCCCCAATCCATATTTTGCATTTAATGTGGAGGAGAGAGCGCCTCTCGATCGATTTGTGACCTTTACTCACCTGCCAGAAGGAGATGCTACCATTCGTATTTATTCTCTGGGTGGTCACTTCGTAAGAGTAATAGATCACGGTTCTACAAGCTTTGCCGGAAGTTCATTTGATCAATGGAATTTGACAAATAATGCAGGTATTCCAGTTGCCAGTGGAATGTACATCGTGCACATCGAAATCCCAGATGTTGGGGATCGCTTCCTCAAACTGGCGATATTCCAACCTGAAGAACGCTTAGATGTATATTAGAATTTCATTGAGTATAGAGGATAAATACTATGTATAAAACAAATAGACTTTCAAAGGGTTTGATGGTCCTGCTCATTACACTCCTTGCCGTTAGTATTGCATTTGCCGGCAGCGATAAACGTCGTGGAACCGCAGGTGCCCAGGAATTGTTGTTGCCTGTTGGATCAGTTGGAACCGCCATGGGTGGCTCTTATAGTGCCGTTGTTTCAGGAATCGAAGCTGCTTATTGGAATCCAGCTGGTGTGGCCAAACTTGAGGGGAATGGTGAAGCCATTTTCTCACATATGGATTACATCGCTGATATTAATGTTGAGTATGCTGCCATCGCCAGTCGCGTCGGCAACCTGGGTGTTCTGGGAGCCAGCTTAAAAACCATTAACTTTGGTGAAATACCGGTGACAACCACAAACTCTCCCGATGGAACTGGAGAAACATACTCTCCCCGCTATATGACCATCGGCGTCATTTTCTCAAGAGTGATGACAGATCGTATTAATTTTGGCGCCAAGCTGAATTTAATCTCAGAGCAGATCATGCGAGTCAGTGCCAATGGCGTGGCTCTCAATGCCGGTGTTCAGTATCGGACTTCTGAGGATGGTTTTATGATGGGTGTGACGTTGCGCAACCTGGGAATCGACATGCTGTTCACGGGCGCCGATCTGGAACAGACCATTACTCCTCCTGGATCAGAACCGGGTACCCGTAGTGAACCATGGCGTATTCCATTGTCTTCATTTGAGTTACCTACTCAATTGGAAATTGCCATTGCTTATGGTGTTTATCACAATGGGTCTTCAAAATTGACCCTTGGTGGATCATTCTTAAATGATAACTTTTCTCTTGACCAATACACTTTCGGCGCAGAACTTGAAGTCATGGACATGTTTTACCTACGTGGATCTTATGCCTTGGCTGAAGATCCCGAGACTCACGAGCTTTATTCTGGGAACGAAGAATTTCTTTGGGGACCAGGATTCGGTGGTGGATTGAAGCTGAAAATGGGTACAACAAATCTTAAAATTGACTATGCCATGAGACCAACGTATTTGTTTGCAAATACACAATGGCTCTCATTTCGGGTAGGCTTTTAATAATTAATACACAAACACAACCAAAAGGAGGACGTGTATGAACCGCGTAAAAACGCTACTTCTAACAGTAACAGTTCTGTTACTGGTATCAAGCCTGTTCGCAGGCCAAGAGGTTATTCCCTTTCGTGGGGAGTATAAGGCAAATCCAAATCGCGTAAATGTGACTCGCGATACGGATGTTACAATGACAAACCTAGAAGGTCTGAACCCCAACACCAACTTTGGTGGCTGGACAAAAGATTATTTCTTAGAGTATTACGTACCTGCAGCTGATGGATATGTAAATTCTATTGATTTTAATTTTTCAGATCTGCCAGACGTAACTGGTGGTGGTATGGCTATCTGGATTTATGAAGCCAACTATCCATGGCCAGAACTTAACTCAGAAGCTATCGCTGATGCTTGTGGTGATGCCCAGTTGGGTTACTACGATGAAGCCACAGGATATGAGAATGTTGGAACAAACTGGGTCCGTGGCGGAATCAACTCCGTTGATGGTGCTCTGGATGTTGACTACGATCCTCTGGGTGCTCAGATTTGGCCAGAGTTTGGTGCTGGTAGTATCTCTATCGAACCAAATGCTGACGATGTAGGCTGGGTAACAGCTGATCTGGTAACTCTTGATGGTGAACCTGCTTATTTTGAACGCGGTGTGCCCATCATTGTTGTTATCAAATTCACAGGCTTCCCAGACGGCGCTGACGCAAATGAATACCGCATGGGTTTCTTCTCAGCAGTAAAGCACATTGATCCTCAGCCAGCTATGAAGTTTTATAGCACCATTTCAAGTCCTACAGGCCGTTGTAACACTAGTGACTGGGGTTGGTACATTCGTTCATATGTATGGGATTGGGATTTACAGGCTACCTTAACTGGCGATCGTGGTCCAGTAGTAGCTATGGATGCCCTGGTTACAACTCTCTCAACTAGTGCTCAGATAGTTACAGCAACGATTACAGATGATAACCCAAGTGGCGGCGCCGCTGGTGTTGCCTCTGCTGCAATGTTTTATACCATTGATGGTGGAACCGCTGTAGAAGTTGCCATGACTGGATCAGGCGATGAATTTTCCGCTC
Source organism: Candidatus Neomarinimicrobiota bacterium (assembly GCA_016784545.1). NCBI lineage: Bacteria > Pseudomonadati > Fidelibacterota > Fidelibacterota bacterium. The sequence goes on along the minus strand of JADHUM010000039.1, from coordinate 24,560 downwards.
CAATTCCTGGTCAAGTACCTGGAACTGAAATCACTCATTGGGTAGAAGCAACTGACGTTGGAGGTATCACAACTGTTGGTGAAGCCAATACTTACTCAATCTTCGAAGCACTCGAGCCATTGCTCCTGGTTTTTGATGATGTAAATGCCTACTCAGGTGGCTACGAATACTATTACTATGTCACACTTGCAGATACATTTGCTAATCATTTTGACCTATGGGAGCCAAAGTTTGGTCCTGTAAGCTCAGAACTTGTTAACAATTATGAGTTGGTCTATCACGTCATGGGTGGCGGTCCTTATAACGATGCCACTGACGTTAGCACTGTATATGCCAATTGGTTGGCAGCAGGTACTGAAGCAGCTCCCCATCGTCTTTTCCTAACTGGTCAAGACTATGGTGTGATCTCTGGCTTTGCTGATACAACTTTCCCAGCAAGTGCTTTTGAGAACATGTATCTTGGTGTTGAGACTCTGGGACCACAGGATATCAACTATGATGGTACTGTTGCTTCATATGAAAATGCCTATGCTATTGATGCTGTAGAGAACGATCCAACAACTGGACACCTGTTCAGCTATGCTGCTGACAGTCTCCAGATGTTCTATGAGCCAAATTATGAAAATAATTTTGCTAACTGGATTGACAACCTGACTCCATCAACTGGAACAGTATGTTTTACTGATCCTAACAATGCAGACGCTGCTGTTGCTGTCTACAATGAAGGAACTGGTTGGAAGACTGCTTTCTGGACAGTAGATCCTGTTTCAATCAACTTCTACAGCCCTGCTGACACTTCAAGTATGTACCATTGGGGTTTAAACGCCAATGGTGGTACTGTTAATCCAACCTTTGATTGGCTTGGTGTTCCTCATTATGTTGTTGGTATCGAAGATGTAGTTGAAATTCCTGCTACTTCAAGACTCCATGCCAGTTATCCAAACCCCTTCAACCCAGTAACCAACATTGCTTATGAATTAGGTAATGCTGCTGATGTAAACATCACTGTTTACAACATGCTGGGTCAAGAAGTGGCCACACTGGTTGCTGGTTTCCAGACTGCTGGTGCCTATACAGTTCAGTGGAACGGAATTGACCATGCTGGTCATTCAGTCCCATCAGGTCTGTATTTCTACACCATGCAGACTGAAGGATTTAGCGCAACTCAGAAAATGATGCTGCTCAAATAATCCTGGTTTTATCGTTTTACCTAAAGAGGCTGTCTCAGAACATGAGGCGGCCTCTTTTGTTTTTAGCCACGGATTCACACGGATTGGCACAGATTGTTTACAAAGAACCGCTAGGCAGCCTTAATTTTCGAAAATTGGCATCCTTCGCAGTCTCTCAGACCCAAAGATGTCTCCAGTATTCATATTCATACTGATCTTCTGCCATATTTTCATGAGATTATGGGCAATAGCGATCAACCCGAACTCGATGGATACCCTATCAAGACCACGGAGGAAGAAGCGCCTGAACTGATGATTCGCCTTGATCTGACCGAACACAGCTTTAGGCTCTCTGGGTCCTCTGGATCGGTGATCCAAAACGAAAAGAACGAATGGTCCTGTGTAGCTTCGCGATCTTCGTCAAACTTGTCTATCGAAACCCATAGGGTGTAGATAGATTCGTTGTAGAGTAAAAATAAATTAACACTTCAGCCTTCTCCGCCTGCTCAATGGCCAAATTATTCAGTATCACCTTATAGTATGGATGCAGTTTGAGTTTAAAAGCTTAACTCCCATTTTTTACAACGAAGTAACCGAAATGAACGAATGGTCTTATGTAGATTCGTAATCTTCGTCAGGTTCGTTGTGAGAAAAAAAATAAATTAACACTTTGGCCTTGTCCGCATGCTCAATGGCCAAATCTTTGTAGCTAAAATTTGGAGGGGGTTAACCCCTTTATATACGACTATATCAATAACAGTCATATATGCAAGTATCAACCCCCTATACCCTTATACCCCTATACCCAAAAAAGGCCACTCTTTTAGGACAACCTCTAGCCTAATGTCTGCTCACCCTGACCCACCATTGCATTAGTAATTAATAATACTATATTTTAGACTCATAATTGGAAATTAGGGGGAATCATGAAGTACTCAGAAGAAAAGATCATCAGACACCTACTTCTCCTGGTTTGCCTTGTTTCCTTCGGCTTAGCCAAAGATCCCAATCACAGAACCCTGACGAAACCCGCTACCCTGGAATTTGTCCAATTTACAGGCAATAATATCAATAGCTGGATGGGTAATTATGGACACCTGGCAAGTCACGTCCCAACCGGAAATGGTGGCGGAGAATGGCCTGCAGGTAGTGGCAATACGGCCATTTTTGTTTCAGGAATATGGGTTACCGGGCAGGTTAATGGTGAGCTCCGTAGCGCTGCTGCTGAATTTTCAAGTGAGTGGACCCCCGGAATCATACCCTATGACACCCAGACCAGGCTTCCCACAAGCAATACTCCCCATAATACAACAGATCATCAAATATATTTAATCAGGGAGGGGGATTCCCCAGACCCTACATCAGAAAATTATAATCGCGAATATGCCAATTGGCCAGCTTCAGATGGGGCTCCAGCACATGACGGTGAACTTTTCACAGATCAGAATCATAATGGGGTTCGAGATTCAGGCGAACCATATGAGGACTTTAACCAAAATGGCATCTATGATTCTCCCGATGGTCAATTTGTCACTGGGGAGGATCCTCCCGAGGTCAAGGGGGATGAACAGGTCTGGTGGGTCATGAATGGCTGGGGAGCTGCCACTCATCACAACCTGTGGAGTACAGACCCCCTTGGTGTGGAAACGCAGGTAAGCGTATATAACCGATCAATACATCCCCTCTACGAAAATGTACAGCTTCACGATATCAAAATGGTGAACAAGGGTGGCGAGCGGCTGGACAGTGTCTACTATGCCTATTGGAGCGATGTAGACCTTGGCGATGCCACTGATGATCAGGGTGGCTGCGATACCAGCTTGTCCCTGGGATATTTTTATAACGGAAATGCCCGCGATCAAGATTATGGCATGACTCCACCTGCAGTGGGATATACTTTTCTTCAAGGACCTATGGTTGAATCGTTTGGGGATACCATTATTGCCCATGGAGATGTTTTCGCTGATAAACGTTTTTTGGGGATGACTTCCTTCATATTAATGCTCAAAGGGTTGTATCCTTTTGAAGATCCTGAGAACGCAGTTATAGCCTATTTCTATATGCAGGGACTCGGCTCTGATGGGGCTGCCTTTACTGATCCAAGCGGTAGCGTGACACCTTTTCATTTGTCTGGAGACCCGGTGAATGGTGATGAGTGGACTGCTATGAGTCAATATACCCCCAGTGACAAGCGGGCGTTGATGAGTAGCGGACCTTTTACCATGGAACCCTGGGATGATCTTAATCAGAATGGGTTCGCTGATTTTGGTGAACCAGGTGTGCAGGTCATTCATGCGGCTCTCATCATAGTCAGCGGGGTAGACCACTTGGATGCCATTACCAGCTTGAAGTATGCCACTGGCAAGGTACGTTCAGACTTTGAATTTGGCTTCAAAACCCCACGACTTGATCCACCAATGGTAAATACTAGTGCTAATGATCAGGAAATCGTCCTTAACTGGTATGCAGGTGCAGAAGCCTACGAATCTACCAATAGTTATGGATACCGTTTCGAGGGCTACAATGTTTTTCAGGGACCAAGTGCCAACGGTCCATGGACCAGACTTCACACCTTTGATTTGGTTAACGGAGTTGGTCGTATTGTGGAACCACAGATGGATGATTTAGGATTTATCAGCAACGAACTGGTACAGTTTGGAGATGATACGGGTCTAACCCATTTGTTGTCCATCACTGAAGATGCCTTGAATGAGGATGCCCCCCTCACGAATAATAAGCTCTATCATTTTGCCCTCTCGGCCTATGCATATCATGAGGAAAGGCTCCCAAAATCTATCGAGAGCAGTAAACGTATTTTCAGCATTCGACCCCATGAGACCTATGAGATGGCAGGGGTCAGAGATACCCTTGAAGTGGAGCAAGTAGGTAATGCAGACGTGGATGTGACGGTGGATGTGCTTGATCCAGGTCAGTTGACCGGGCTCAACTATAAACTTGGCTTTGAATACGACTCAACCCAGGCCAAGGCCCGCTGGTATGTGACACGACGAGCTGTTTCCTTTGAGGATACAGCCCTTCAAAGCGACTGGCATGGTCTTGACTGGTTCACTTCTCAATCTTATCGAGGGGCAGATCTATATCTGGATGGTTTCGAATTATCAATTGATGATATGTCTTTTTCTCGACCTAGACTGAATAGGGGCTGGCAGCAGACTATAAATCTTGAAGGTACGACCATAGATAGTCTCACCTTAAAGGCAGTCGCACCAGGGGCAGTTGATTCCTTATTCTTTGATGAGGTGGGCGGCCACCTGGTCCATCTCGATACGCTCATAGGGTCACCCTGGTATTGGGATTATTTCAGAATAGAAGAACGTGCCGATGGCACCTATTACATACTTTATCACGAAGGCACCCACGATGTATATATACAGGGCTTCGCCAGTAACTTTGGGGCTATCAATGGAGATCGTATTGCAGATATTCCCAATGTGGGGGGAGGGTCTGAAGATGTCAATGCCCTCCAATCAGACCTTGAAATCCGCTTTACCGAGACTGGTCAGAAAGCCACGCGGTACCAGAGGCGAGCTAATGACACGCTGATCACAGTACCGTTTGAGGTGTGGGATACTGAAAGGAATATTCAACTCTGTCTGGGTATCAAGGACAATAACAAGAGTGGTGGTATTCAGGATACCAGTCGCATAGACTGGGAAAATTCGTTGGATCTGGATTGGGTGATTGTCTTTTTCCAGGATTATTCGACTCATTCAAATGAATTACAAGCCTTTGGGGATAACCCAAATTCAGGGTGGGCCTGGCAGTTCAATGATGAATCCCGATTTTCAGTGGGTGACCTTCTCACCCTACACTTTGTGAACCCCATAGATGCCGCAGTAGATGCCTTTCACTGGAGCACTGATGTGGCAGGAGTCACCTACAACGAAGACGCCCTCGATCTCATCCAGGTATTCCCCAATCCCTACTTTGGCTATCACGCAGATCAAACCACTGCATCTGGGCCCTATGTGACCTTCAGCAACCTGCCTGAGCAGGAATGTATCATTCGGGTCTACACCCTGGGTGGTCAGCTGGTCAAACGCATTGATCACAACCCTGGTTCTTATGAAAACTGGGATCTGCTTAATGAGCACCACAGAGCTGTGGCCAGTGGAATTTACATCGTTCACATCGAGGTCCCTGATCTGGGAAATAGAATCCTGAAACTGGCCATCCTTCAACCCGAATAAGAAGTCTATCCTTTTCAAACTGGGACTCCTATTCCAGACGACTCCCAACACCTTTTTTCCCCAGGATTGATTAACTGATTTTATTCATCCCTGATTCAATTAGTTTAAGCCCCATTAGGAGATAAACATGTCACTGGCCGCTGCAATTGGTTATGCAATTGGCATTATGATTTTTGCCATCATTTTTCGTCTGCGTCGCACAAAGATGATGGATAAGTATATGAAAAAAGCTGAGTCGAAACTTTCAAAGTCCCATAAAGGAAGTAAAAATGATTAATACCATCTGGATCGTGCTCATGGCCGGTGGCATTCTGGTAGCCGGGTTTCAATGCCTGGGATTGGATTATAGCAGCGCTGAAGGGCTGATTATGAACCCCAGCTTTGTCCCTTTAACTGATCTCACAAAAGGGCTATTTAATTCTGCCAAAGCTTCAGTCAATCTTGCCATGGGACTCATCGGTATCATGGCCCTGTGGCTCGGTCTCATGAAAATTGCTGAAGAGTCCGGACTGGTCAAGTTATTCGCACGTGCAGTCCGTCCCGTTATGGTGAGACTATTTCCAGATGTGCCACCAGATCACCCCGCCATGGGTGCCATGGTCATGAATATTGCAGCCAACATGCTGGGGCTTGGAAATGCAGCCACACCTCTGGGACTCAAAGCCATGCAGGAGTTACAGAAACTGAACAAGGTCAAAGATACGGCTACCAATGCCATGGCGACCTTTATGGCCCTGAACACCTCTTCCGTGACATTTATACCAGCAACGGTCATTGGCATTCGGGCTGCCGCCAATGCGTCCAATCCAGCTGAAATTATTGGTCCAGTAATTCTGGCTACTGGTGTATCCACAACCGTGGCCATTATTGCCATCAAGCTCTTGCAGAAACTTCCCAAATATCAAATGCCCGAATGTCCAGCAGATGCGCTGACGTCTACGGGGGAAGGGGAGGAGGTCTGATATGTTTCAAGGCGTAATTAATGGCGTATCAGCCATCGCCATCCCACTTCTGATTTTAGCCATTGTCGGACATGGCTGGTATAAGAAAGTCAAAGTTTATGAGGTCTTTACTGAAGGAGCCAAGGAAGGCTTCACTGTGGCTGTCCGAATCATTCCATTTCTGGTGGCTATCCTGGTTGCTATCGGTGCCTTCAGGGCCTCAGGTGCCCTGGATCTGCTCACTGGTCTGCTCAGCCCCCTGACCTCCTGGATTGGGATGCCAGGCGAAGTCATTCCCATGGCGCTGATGCGTCCCTTAAGTGGGAGTGGAGCTATTGGTATTGTCTCTGAATTAATCAATACCTATGGACCAGATTCATTACCCGCCCGTATGGCAGCAGTTATGGAAGGGTCTACAGAAACCACCTTCTATATCCTGGCCGTATATTTTGGCTCAGTAGGGGTCAAGAAAACCCGACATGCCCTTCCGGCAGCACTTTTAGCTGACCTGGCTGGGATTATTGCTGCAGTAGTTGTTACGCAAATGGTATTTGGTTAAACCCGGTATCCTGTGCTAATTTTGTAATTGTTTCTTCCCCGAATTGATCTTGCAATAGGGAGGGGGGGAAATTATGATGGCAGTCGATGCGATGAATGTGAAATAAGTGAGATGTAAGTGAAAGGAAGCAACATGAGAACGTTAGTTACAATAGTCCTGATAGGTGCATTTTCCATTGGATTATTTGGTGCAAAATTGCACCGACCTGATGAAGTAGTATCAGCAGCTTTTACAAAGATGGGTGAACCCCAGGGTAAAGAACTTACCCTTACTCCAGGTCAGGCAGGTGCTACAACAGGGCTGCGCGAGGGCAACTCTGTCCTCGTCGACTCTTCTCAAAATGGCTATGGTATGGTTGCCTCTGAGACCAACCCCATATCAGTAAATCCTTTTGATCATAACAAAATTATCATGGGCTATCGTCAATACACTGACGGTACAGCCTCTGGCTCCATTGGAATGGCTGCATCTGAAGATGCCGGTGAAACCTGGACTACTTATTCCAATTTGAATTTTGGACTTGCCAATGCCGGTCGTTATCCGTCTGCACTTGCATCCGAAAATTATCCCGTTGTTCTCTGGAATGAGAATGGTGGTGGTAACCCCGGAAGTGATGGTGATCTTGGTGGTCGCGCTTACTACACGTTTGATCTATTTGGCTATGGTGGTGGATTCTGGTTTCCTGGTGTGGATGTCCACAATACCCCTCTTTCTAATAGTACCTGGGTTGTGGTTCCAACTCAAAATGTGGATGCAGATGGAAACTATGTTTTAAATGTGATTGCCTCAGATTGGACAGGTAATCGTGATCGTGTACATTTCCGTGGACAATCCAACGGACCCTGGCAGGGAACTGCCTTGCCAATGGATGCTCCAAACCTTATCGTAGAGAATTCTTTAGACTTCCTGTTTGAGGCCGGAAGCAATTACACATCCAATGGGAATCTGGATATTAACGATGACGGTGTGGGCTACTTTGCCTTGACCTCATTCTGGAATGACGAAACCACCATCGGTAACCATACGCTATTTGTCAAAAAAACCAATGACTTTGGCGCAAGCTGGAGTGATTGGTACTATATCGGCGACAACACCTTAAATGATTATTTCTGGGATGTCTTCCCTGACAGTATTGATGATGGTGAAGGTGGCTGGGCTCATCTTGAAGAAGGTTGGACTCCTTTCATCGGGTATGATACTGAAGTTACCACAGACGAAAATGGTGGTCTCCATGTCATCGCTCCTGTGCTCCCTTCTGATCCAGATGGTGTGTATCCCTATTGGTCAGAACAAAATGGTATCTATCATTTCCATGCTGATGAATCTGCATTTGCACTTTCAGAAGGAGAAATTGATGTAAGCATCGGGTTCATCGCCAGCATGCAGTTGGGTTGGCAGATATATGGAGATGGTGGCTGGCAGGCTAATGGCGTGACCATGGCGACCGATCTCAACATCGAGGATAGACTTTATATGGCGTTCTACACAGTGTCTGACACCGTCTCAATTGGCGAATCATTTTACTCCTATTATGATGTCATGGCCAGTTACTCTGAGGACAATGGTGCCACCTGGAGTGATCCTGCCAACCAGACACTTACCTTTGATCCTGACATGGATGAAGTTTACCCGCACATGAACAGATTTGGTGTGGATGGTGAAGTCTATATCATGTATCAGATGCCTGATTATAATCAACAGACTGTTCCTGATGATGAAACCTTTGCTGGTTATTTAAACAAATTATACTTTCTGAAAACTAGATTGGGTCCAGTCTCAGTGGATAATGAAGCAGCTCGGCCTGTCAACTTTGAGTTGAAAGAAAACTTTCCGAACCCCTTCAATCCTTCAACGACTATTGAATTCAGTATCCCCACATCAGGGCTGGTTGAGATGACAGTTTATGATATCACTGGTCGTGCAGTAGAAACCCTGCAACAGGGCTTCCTGACTGCTGGAAATCATCAGGTCACATTTGCCGGCAAAAATCTGGCAAGTGGTGCATACTTTTATACGCTGAAATCACAGGGGTTTCAGGATGTTAAAAAGATGTTGCTGATTAAATAATAGTACGAATTGATAAAGAGGTCATCTGAGCGTGTGAAGGGATGTTTTAATCAAATCAAAACATCCCTTTACCCCCATAAAGATGAGGTCACTTCTTAGCTGACCTCTTTTTGTTTTCTGGCTCTATCATGCTGAGCCAATAAAATGCATGTCAAGATAGCGTCAATGCTGCAGGGAGATTTCATGAGAAGTGCTTTGTTAAAATTCAGTCTGGTTTTGTTAAGTGTTACCATGGCCTGGTCCGCTACTGTAGGAACCATCTCAGGACGAATAACAGACAACCGTACCGGTGAACCCATCATAGGTGCCCAGGTGATGATTTCGGCATTGGGTCTGGGAGGTTCTACTGACTTCGAAGGTGAATTTTATATTCAAAATGTACCGGTAGGTGTCCATAGCGTTCAGGTTTGGATGATCGGATATGCAAAAGTGACCTATAGCGAAGTGGGTGTGGTTATGGATCAGACAACCCCCCTCAATGTTTCTCTTGATGAAGAAGTCATTGCCGGTGAGGAAGTTACCGTTGTCGCGGAGCGTCCCCTGGTTGAAAAAGATGTGACTGTGAAAAAACTGGTGCGTACGGCTGAAGAAATTCAAAATTTACCTGCTCGTGATTTAACTGAGATGCTCACCCTCCAGAGTGGTGTTATTCAGATTAAAAGTTCTGAAAATGGCATTCCTGGTTTTGCTGATCGTGGGATTGAGCAAATCCACGTGCGTGGGGGCCGTTCTGGTGAGATTGGCTATACCATCGACGGTATGTACATTGAAAATCCCATTTACGGTGGAGGTTTCGGCCGCGGTACAAGACTTGGTACCCATGCCGTCCAGGATCTGATTTCTCAAACCGGTGTCTTCAATGCTGAATATGGCGATGCCATGTCTCAAATCGTGAACATTATCACAGCCACTGGCGGCGACCATTATGAAGGAACCTTCGAATGGAAGGGCAGTAACCTCGGGCCCCTCAGTTCAGAACAGGATAGACTAAGAGACTATAAAGAATTTGCCGGATCTTTTTCCGGCCCAGTCATCCCCGGGATGAGCAACCTTACTTTTCACATTGCTGCTGATTACTCCAACAGCTCCTATGCTGTTTATAAGTTTGATGACAAAGTGTATTTGGAAGGGGATCCAGGTAATAGAATTAACCAGGCCAATCAGGTGCATTGGTTAGACCGTTATGCTGGTTGGAGATCATTTGGGTATGATAGAACCTATGATGTCTTTACCAAGCTGCACTGGAAGATTGACTCATACAAATTCCTGAACTTTTCACATTGGATTGTAGATTCAAAATTCAAGACCTTTGGCCCCTGGAATCAATTCTATGAAGAGAATAAGAATGTGAATCACAAGTTCTCAGAAAGATTTCATCTGGAATTTCGTCACCAACTTAACGAAAAAACATATTACACACTGAGTGCATCTCGTTTTACTCAGGAGATGGAAATTGATGTTGAGGATGGTGATATGGACGGCGATGGCTATCCAGACTGGGTAGAATATAAAATTGGCACAGAAGCACGTGGTCTCCACAACGGAGTTGACTATCGGGGAGATTGTGATATTCCCTATGAGAATGATCAGAAATATGGTCCTGGTGTTTCCATTGCCAATGATGAAGACAGAATTATGTATTTCGAGTCCTGGGGACCAGGTTGCCTGCGAACCATGATTACATACTACTGGCGCGGTCCACAACATGTTGGTGGAGCGAGCTATGACTCGACCAGATTGCATATTGTTGTAAATCACGGTGAGCAAATTGCAATCGGACCTTATGACCGCATTAAAATCGAAAATATTTTCCTCGAGGAAAATTTCAATTCCAGTGGAACCTTGATTTCTTCCAGGAGACTCTCAAATGGTAATCTTATTGATCCCCTGGATTCTCTGGAATATTCTGATAAAGATGGAAACATCAATACCTGGCATCTTGGTGATGATTTACAGGAGCATCTTGCCGAAGGTCAGTACACACCCTTCCAGTACATGTACTATCCTGATTCAACTTACGAAGCATTCTCTTCACCAGCAGGTATGAGTGCATCTGAGTTTGCCGCCTTGCGGGATTCATTGTACTATATCATGTTTTATGAGTATGGTTCAGGTGGAGCTGATCGCTACCGCCATCACACCAAGAGTGTCACCGATGAAATCAAGTTTGATATCACCAGCCGCATCAATAAGCACCACCAGCTCCGGAGTGGGGTAGATCTGAAACGACATCTTATTACCTTTGATGAAACTCAATTGCCCTGGCTAAATCCACCTTATGGTGAAACCTATGGCCTGCCCGACTCCATTGAGCGAGGAAGTGCCTTTGAGGAATTTATCTATGGAACGGGAGAGAAATCACCCATTGAGATTGGAGCTTATATTCAGGACAAGATCGAATATCCCTGGATGACCATTAACGCCGGTGTCCGTTTTGATATCCAGAACTCTCTGGATAGTTCGTGGGCAGATCCACGAGAGAAAACGTCTGGGTCAGTACCCACAGAATGGAATGTCCTGTGGTCACCACGCTTGAGTATTTCTCACGTCATTACTGACAAAGCGACATTTACTTTTGGCTATGGTCGCTATTACCAGAATTTGACCTATCGCAATATCTATCTCAATGATGATAATGATTTGACGACAGCACTTCCTATTGTAGGGAATAGCCATGTGCAGGCTCAGGGTGTAACTGCCTATGAGTTTGGTTTGAACTGGGAGTTTGTGGAATTTTGGAAACTGGGCGTTGTAGGCTGGTCTAAAGACTATTCTGATCTTGGATCCACTGAACGTGTCCAGGCCTTCCCCTATAGTTATGCTGTAGTGGTTAATTACGACTATGGATCAGCCCGTGGTCTGGATTTACGTCTCATCAAACGGGGTGGTAGCGCCTGGTCAACAGATATTCAATACACCTTGTCGCGAGCAACGGCAAACCGAGCCGATGCCTGGCAGGGCTATCGATCTTCAGATACCCCTGAATCCATGCCGAAGAAAGAGGTGCTCATGGCCTATGATCGAACCCACAACCTGACCATGACAGGTGGCTATCAGTTCAGCAAGAAAAATTCACCTCGATTATGGGGAATGTATCCGTTGAACAAGATGGCTGTCCATGTAACCGTGGTTGGGATCTCAGGTTCACCCTATACACCGTTTGATATCAATCTTAATCGTAATGGTGCCACAAATTCTGAGCGCATGCCCTGGTTTATTGAGACCAACATGGCCGTCAGGAAAACCATCCGTTATGCTGGATTGAATTTTTCTACAGGTCTCATTATTCGAAATCTCCTAAATCGAGAGAATATTGTTGATATATATGAAGAAACAGGAAGTCCTACAGACCCTGGTCGTAACGCGACCAGAGCCATCCAGAACGGAAGCAGTTCTCTGACTTTCTATGATAGACCGTATTATTATTCTGCACCCCGTCAGGTTGATCTGACCGTTAAAGTGAATTTCTAGGTGATATGATGAAAAAAATGATCACTCCTTTGTTTGCAACGCTTGTCTTGCTCCTTATTTATCCAGGCTGGCTCCATGCAGCCGAACCGAATATTCGGCCAGCTCCCGGTTTGGGGAAGACATCTGCATTCGACCCGGTTCTAAACCGCGCACGAGGCTATATGAGCAAGGGTGAACTTCAGTTTGCCACCCATAACTATGGCAGCTTCATCGAATTTGATGACAAGAGCTCACCTTCAGGTCTGTATAAGGGATATCAGTATATATCTGACGTATCTTTTATTCTCGGTGTTCCTGGTCGTGACTCTTCGGGAACAATAACTCCCTGGGCCTTACGTCCACCTTACATCCCAGAACTTGAACACTACACAACCGACACCTTGGTGTATTGGGGATCAACCGTATCTGAATCATGGTTTGATCGTGTGCAGGATAAAAAACAGGTCGATTGGGAATCTGTTGCGTCTCATTATGGATACCTTCATAGTGGTGATGTGTTAGCAGGTGAAATTTATGGTGGTATCTACACCGATAGTGGTGATCCCTATCCCTTATTGGCCTCAAGTGATATCCCAGACACATGGCCAATGCGTATCAACGATGATACGGGTCAGGAAGAAAGAACATGGCCAGGTGATTGGGCCGTAGCGACTGAGGGTCCCACCAAGGGTCAGGAAATCGTTGGTCGACATATTGGTGACCAGGATATCTATATGGAATTTGATGATAGGTTGGCTTCCCGCGATGAAGATATGACCCAGGGTTATGCCATGGGTATGCATGTCACTGTGAATGCCCACTCCTATGGCCGATCCTATGCCGAGGACATCGCCTTTTTTACAGTAGAAATTGTCAATGAATCATACAAAGGTTTCCCCATGGATACCAATGGTGATGCTATCGCCGATGTGGTTTGGGTCCCGACAACTGAAGATGATGGCACTGTCACCTACGAATTAATGGATCGTAATTTTATTGGCGACCCTGATGTACATGGATTCGATTATCAAGGTGCTTATGGTGGCTTCTATTTTGATGTGGATTCATATTCACGTCTTGAGAATGGCCAATATACAGGTCGTACCAATGATGATGATATGATGGCCTTTGATACCACCTATGATATGGCTTTTATCTGGGATTGGGATGACCGTAGCACCTCAGCAACCAATCTTGCATACTCAGCTCTCAAACTTCTGGATACACCCCTGGCATCAAAGGATCTTGATATAAACGGTGATGGATCAATTGATATTCAACAGGGTCAGTCACTGGGTCTCACAGATTGGCACTGGTTTGATTGGTACAAGCGTCCTGGTGTGTTAAAGGATGAGGGTGGCGGTTCAAGCTGTTCGGATGGCTACGCAGGTGCTGGTGGCTGCCCAGGTGCTCTGGATAAGGAAAACATTATGTTTGCCCTTATGGCAGGTGATACTTCTTATGTCAGCATTGAAAATCGCAATTATAGAGATTGGGAGTGGCGCGGAATTGCTGGCAATACACCCAATCCTTTGAATAGTTCTTATAGCGACTGGTATTTTCACCCAAGTATTGATGGAACGCTCAATCCTCACTTCGATTCCCTGGAAGGGTTGTTGGAAATCAGCAACGAAGATGGCGAAGAAGGACTGGATTGCGTATTCATCATGTCTGCTGGTCCCTTTGATCTGGCAGCAGGGGATACCACCTATTTTTCATTTGCTGTGATAATGGGTGATCCACCAAACGACACTGAAACCTTTGAAACCCCTCCAGATCTTGCCAAGAACGCAGAGATGGCTCAAATCATGTACGATTTGAAATATCAGGGATTCTCACCTCCCGATGCTCCCACAGTTTCTGCTGTGGCAGATGATGGCAGAGTGACGCTGTACTGGGATTCCAAAGCTGAAACTTCAACAGATATTGTAACTGGAATACAGGATTTCGAAGGCTACAAAATTTATAGATCCACCGATGGTGGGTCCAGCTGGGGTAACCCTCACAATGATGTTATCTATAATACAGATGGTCAGGCTGTGGGCTGGAAGCCTCTGGCGCAATTTGATTTGACAGCTGAAGAAGACGAAGATCGCTATGGCCTGGAATATGCCGGTCCCGATCCAGTCGCACCCTGGTTTAATCTTGGGGAGAATACTGGGCTGGAACATCGTTATGTAGACGATGATGTCATCAATGGTGTTACTTACTCATACTCCGTAGTTGCCTATGATATTGGTATGGATACACTCCAGAATTCTTATACGAATCCAACGGGTGAATGGGATCCACTTGAATCTCTTGAAAACTTCAGGGGAAACAGCCCGTTCCTGCCACAATTTGTGAGTGTCACCCCAGATGCACGACCCTCCAATGCACCTGAATCATGGGGGCTTGAATTGGCACCATGGACGGTTGGTACTGGAGAGGTCGAAGTCATACCCACCAATCCTGGTGAAGTAGAGGTGAATACCAACACTTACTTCATTACGATTAATGCTGAACCTGAGTGTTTCACAGCAAATTGCAATAACCCTTACTATCATCTGAATCCAACCTATACAGTTGTAGATAGTGCCTCAGGGGATACGGTTCTCACAGACTGGGAAGTGGGTACATCAACCATGTTTTCTGAAGTCTGGGGCGGGTTCCAGTTCTATCTGGAAAATATGCCCATACCTGCAGTAGATACACTATACTGGCAGAACAAGGGCAGTGATGAAGCGCCACAGTACACTATTCGCATGGGTTCAAATGCCCACGAGTTTGCCTGTGATTACGAAATTCGCTGGGATTGGGAAAATCCAAATGATGATATGGTTTTTGTTCCTGGTACCGATTTGCCATTTAGAATTGTCAACACCAGCTTCACTGAAGATCTGAACAATAATGGTCTTCTTGATGTGGGTGAAGACATCAATAGCAATAATGAATTGGATCCTTACCGCGAGGTAAAACTCTTCGTCTTTGGCGCAGGAATTCCAGGTACCTCTCCTGATCCAAATTATCCATCATTCAGATCGAATGAAAAAATATCCTTTATAGAAAAATTTGTCGAGGGCTATGATACCCTAGCCTTCAATACTCAAACCTGGTTTCTCAATTTCAATTGGGATACAACTCGGACCTTCTCTGGCAATCCAACCATCAGGCATGCCGAGACAGGTGATGTGACTCATTTGAGAATCGATAAACCTTATGAAGATGGGGATATGTTCACCTTTCGCGCTCAGACGGTTACTGAAATGAGTGATGTGACTCAGGAAATCCTGCAAAGGGTCATGGTCGTTCCAAATCCATACATTGTAACTGCGGACTGGGAAACGGATGTGAATCACAAGAGTTTGCATTTCACACACCTGCCCGATGAGTGTGTAATAAAGATATTCACGCTTACCGGGGAGCTGGTCTACACCATCTTGCACGATGATATTTTCTCAGGTCAGGAAGAATGGAACCTCAGATCCATGAATCGACAGGAAGTAGCACCAGGTTTATATGTCTATGTCGTCGAGACGCCTAACCACGAAAAACAAGTCGGCAAATTTGCCGTGATCAGATAAGGAGGGTATGATGATGAATTCAACTGTTTTATACGCTCCTGCCAGGACTACAAAAATGAAAAACTCAATCATGCTGTTACTCATTTTCATGTTGCTGATCCCCAACCTGGTACAAGCCCAGGACTCCAGACAAGACTCGTTGAATACAGTCTATCCAGGTGATGATTTCTCCAAGGTAGCGACTTCAATTGGCCAATTCCTAAAATTGGAATATGGCGCTGCTGGGGCTGCTCTGGGAGGTGCCTACACTGCACTGGCCCACGGACCACAGGCTATGGCCTGGAATCCTGCTGGAATTACTACCACCATGGGTCCTGAACTCTATATGAGCAATAACGAGCTCTACGCTGGCATCACCAATAGTTACTTGGGTTTCACCATACCTATTGGAGGCGGCAATACCCTGGGTCTTGTTGCCCAATACATGAATTCTGGTGATATGGAAGTCACCACCCTCGATTACCCTGATGGCACTGGAGAACAATTCCAGGCTACAGGTCTTGCCTTGGGAATGGCCTTTGCGCGTCGCTTGACAGATAGACTCTCTGTAGGTGTTTCGGCGAAAATGATTCGTGAGACCATTTATCGAGAATCTGCCAGCACTTTTGCCTTTGATGTGGGTTCCAATTTTGATCTCGGTATCTATGGGATGATCTTGGGTATGTCCATTCAAAACTTTGGTGTTGGAAGTCGATTCGATGGTCCCGATTTAAATCAACCACTTGATGTGAATGATGATCTTCAAAGTAGTCCCGTGGTTACCACGCGACTCCTGACTGAGGAATGGCCTCTGCCTCTGGTTTTCAGGGCGGGACTGCGTATGGACGTCCTGGGTGGCAAAAGTCCCTGGTTTCCCACGCCAGTTCACCGTTTAAGCCTCCTTGTTGATGCCAACGATCCTTTTGATGCTATTCTAAGGGGTGCCATTGGCTTTGAGTACAGTTATGATGACATGCTCTTTCTCAGGGGTGGTTACAAGTTGAAATATGAATGGCCTGTTGAATACGAGGAATTCGATTATGTATTCAATGGTGAATATGATCTGGGAGAACCCTATATCGATTGGAATGACAATGGGGTACGTGATGCCGATGAAGACTTTGAAGATGGACTTCCAGTGAAAACTGCTGAATTTACCTCGTCAAGTTGGGATAGTTATTATGGCTCAGATAAATACTCCTTGAGACGTTTTTCCATTGGTGCAGGCTTAAATTATAATCTGTACGGGACGAAATTGTTATTTGACTACTCATATTCAAATTATGGTATATTAGGCATGGTTCAGCAGGTATCTGTTGGATTTGGTTTTTAGCAGAAATTTCAGGGATTATTGAGAATTACTGATATAGAAAAAAAAGGAAAAAAGATGAAATCGCTATTAAAAGTTTTAATGATCACACTAGTAGCCTGGTCAGCCTTTGCTGGTTCCATTGAAGGACTCAATCATACGAATAAGCAGTTAATGATTAAGGGTACCCATCAGGATGCATATAGTGAGAATCAAGAGCGTGAAGCAGGTATGCTGAGAGATCTCAGAAATGGTGATTATGCCCTGGCCTGTCAAAATGAAGAGCTGACCCTTATTTCCAATATGTTGAATTATATGTATTCTCCAGTCATCACATTGCCTGCAGGTAGTACTGTATTTTTTGACTTTTTTATCCGTGGAAACTTTACTGATCCCAATGAATTCCCAGATGTTGATTATTGGGGTTGTGAGGTCAGTCCCAATGGTGGCTCAAGCTGGTATGCTATTTCCAATCCTTATGGTGACCCTGATGGCAGCAATTATGTCTATACGGATGCTCCTGGCGACTGGAGTAGTTTTGTACAGAGTTATACTGTTGATGGACTCCTGAATGATTATGCAGGTGGTGATATCCAGATCCGCTGGTACATGCAGACAGATGCAGATGCTGCCAGTGGTGAGGGAATTTTTCTGGATGACGTAAGCGTCGATGTTGATGGTGCGTCTGTTTTCTTTGCCGACTTTGAGGATGGAGATCTAACGGGTTGGGTCTCTGTTGATGGTACTGCGGAACCTGCTCATTGGCATCAGACGACCGTGGGTGCATATTCCGGTCAATCCTGGGCTATGAATGACCCAGATATTGGCAATTCTGGTGGATATGATGACCATTGGTATCAAGTTTTAGATTCACCTCCAGTGACCTTACCTGCTGATCAAGTCAATGCCATTACTTTTCGCCAGAATAGAAATGTTGAGGATCCAGCTGGTGCAACATCCCCCTATGATGGCTGGGATGGTATGAATGTAAGAATTTCATCAGATGGTGGAAGCACCTGGGAAGTCTTGACTGATGCTTCACCTGCCTACAATTCACAATCACTGTATAGTTTTGGTTCTGAATTTGGTGAAGGTCCCGGTGTTCCTGGCTGGGGTGGTTCTTCTGGTGGTTTTGAATCCGTTGGTATTACGATTCCAGCAAGTTACCAAAACCTTGAAGTCATGATTCGTTTTGCCTTTTCTTCGGATCCTGGCTATAACACCTCTGATGACCCTACCCTGTTTGGTTGGATTATTGACAACATTGATATTGCTGGTGTGCTCACCAATGATGGTGAAACCAGCGAAGGTTGGGTCGCAGCCTCCAATGTGCCAATTGCTGGCGATTTATGGCACCTCGCCTTTGTTGGATCTCTGCCTGTGCCCGCGGGTTTAGCCGCCGAAGCTGGAGATTCACAAGTAGCAGTGACCTGGGCTGATCTAAATGAATCACAGGAAGTTACTTTTGCCTGGGGTGATGAGAGCATGGAATCTTTTATCACGGGTTCTGTACCCTGGGTTGGTGGTCAAGTTGTTGGTTCTGCATGGGCTGCACATTACAACGCTGCCCAGACCACAACTCTCCATACCTTTTCATACATTTTGAGCAGTGGAAATACTGCAAATCCAGGATCCATTTTGCCAATTATTGTGACCGTCTGGAATGGTGCATCACAAATTATCTATGAGAGTGAGCCGGTAACGGCCTCTGCCATGGATGTTCTGTTGGACTATGACCTCAGCGCAGCAAATGTCAGTGTATCCGGTGGATTTTATGTTGGATGGGCTTATACAGATACGACAGCTCCTTATGTAGCCCTTGATTCAGATAGTGAATATGCTGGTGAAGCTTATGGATGGCATCCAGAAGGTACCATGCTATCTCTCACTGGGACTGGGATGGACGGAAATTATGCCCTCTATGCAAGTGGTGTAACAACCTCAGAAGGTGGATTCACATACAATGTATATCGTCGGACAGCTGGTGGAGCTTATGGCTCACCTATAAATGCTGCCCCCCTCAATGTGGCATTCTATACTGATGAAACTGCAGTCAACGGCGTGAGCTACTATTATGCTGTTTCTGCAATTTCTGATGGCATGGAAGGACCCCTGTCTGATGAAGTGACAGCCATGCCTGAATCTCAGACAGTAATTGAAATTGCCTATGATGATGATACTGCCGAAGTTGGATTTAATATTGGTGCTGGAAACTACCAGGCTGTGAAATTCACACCTGCAGGATATCCAACCCTGATCAAACGCGTGAAGGTGAATATCCATGATACAGAAGCCAGTCCATTTATTGCTCTGGTTTGGGATGACAATGGTCCCAATGGAACACCTCTCGCTGAGATGGGTCGTTATGGCTGGAGTTTCCCTGTACCAGGTTGGAATGTCATGGATTTGACCAGTGATTCACTCTGGATTACCGGTGGTTCCGTCTATTTCGGTCTTAAAGAATTGCCTGGAGCTGCTTCAGTTGGTGCTGATACTGATGGTGGATACAGTGGCAACTCTTACTACGGTCTTACTGAAGGTGATGGCAGCATCACCTGGGACAATATGTCAACATTGGGTCTTGAATATAATTTGATGTTCAGGATCGATGTGGATACAGCCTTTGTCCTGGTAGGAATTGAGGATTTCAATAGCGGAGTTCTACCCACTGCCTACAGCCTGGAGCAGAACTATCCCAATCCTTTCAATCCCTCTACCGAGATTGCCTATACACTTCCTGAATCAGGGAATGTTGAGATAAAGGTATATGATCTTAGTGGTAAGGAAGTGGATGTTCTGGTACAAGAACACCAGAGCGCCGGTTCATATAGACTCAATATTGACGGATCTCATATGAGCTCAGGTATTTATATTTATACTTTGAATACAGGCAATGTACATCTCACAAGAAAGATGATTTTGCTCAAATAGTTTAAGGTAGCTGAAAACTGAACGAGCTGGAGATCCGAACAAAGGAATTCAGCTCGTTTTGTTTAATGGGGGATAAGGAAAAGCATGAAAAAACATATACTTATTAGTTTACTTCTCATGGCATCGTTGGCCTATGCAGCGTCCCCTGAAAAATCAGCCTATTATGGCGATCGTTTCCTTATCTGTTTGCAACCAGATGTAACGGTTGAAAAGATAGATCTTAGAAGTGGTGTCCCTGTGACTGGAATTTCAAGCCTGGATAAACTATTATCCCTGAGAGAAATTGTAGTTATGGAGAAGTATCTTCCCGGCTCCACACCTGATGATATGGATGGTGATATCATCCTTTCAAACATCTATCAACTACGCGTGGTTCCCGGACGCAGCGATCTTGAACAGACGATTGCAAACTTCACGACTGACCCCAGTATCCTGTTTGCTGAAAAAGAAGTGATTTATCGTCCCCTCTACACTCCCAATGATTCACATTATGGCAACCAGTGGTATCTCCCAAAAATTCAAGCACCAGAGGCCTGGGATTTGTTTGACATAGCCGGTGGTGATCTGCCAGGGGATCGGTCGATTGTATTGGCCAGTGTTGATACTGGCGTGCAGTATACCCATCCAGACTTAAAGGATCGAATCTGGATCAATCAGGCTGAAGTTCCTGCAGATATTTTTAGTGCCGTAGATTCCAATTCAGATGGTGTGGTTACTCCAGAAGAAGTTGGTGCCTATGTCACAGACTATGATGGCAATGGTACCACCAATCTTCAGGATGCTCTACATGCTACCTCTCCCTTTATGGATGGTCTCGATGCTGATGACTGGGATAACAACTCAACAAGCTATATAGATGATTTATTTGGCTGGGATGTCGCAGGTACAACAAGTGGTAATGATCCCGATAATGATCCCATGGGCACATTTACCGGACCAGCTGATTCAGGCAATAAAATGCATGGTACTCATGTGGGGGGAATCCTCGCAGCAAATACGGATAATGGAATGGGTATTGCCAGTACGGTTTACAATGGTGCTCTCATGTGTGTCAAAGTTCTTTATGACGAAAGCACAGGAGGTATTTCAGGTGGATCAACTGGAATACTCTATGCGGCCAAAGCCGGTGCCGATATCATAAATTTATCCTGGGGAGGATCAGGATATAGCAGCTCTGATCAGGCTGTCGCCAACTTGGTATATGATACCTATGGTGCGGTCACTGTTGCAGCGGCTGGAAATGGTAATGATAATGGAACACCATCTGATACCCCTCATTACCCTTCTGGTTATGACAAGGTGGTTTCAGTAACTGCATTGGGCAGTTCAGATAATTTTGGCTGGGCCAACTATGGTGTAGAGGCAGGCACTCCAGGACAATTTGGTTATTTTTCAGGTATTAACATCAGTGCTCCCGGTGAAAACATTCGAAGTACTGTATATACAACCGCTGGCTCATACCAGTCCTGGGATGGTACTTCCATGGCATCACCCCTGGTTGCTTCTTGTTTTGGGTTATTAAAGGCGACTCACCCCGAAGCCTCAAATGATTGGCTGGTTGAAAATATTCTCTCAAGCACAGACTCCATTGATCATATAAATCCAAATTTTGCTGGCCAATTGGGAACGGGTCGGGTCAATATCTTTAATTCTATTGCCCGTCTTAGCTACCCCCAATTGTCCTATAACTCATATAGCCTGCAGTTGACCAATGATAATGGAGATGGCCTGCTTTCACCTGGTGAATCTGCATTGATGCGAATAAATCTGTTCAATAGTGCTGGATGGCTTGATGCATTGGGTGTGACAGCGGTACTTCGTAGTAATTCCGAACATGTAATGATTACTGATAGCACAGGGAGTTATGGAGATATAAACAATGGTAACATCGGTGTGAATATCATTGATCGTTATGGTTTTTCCGTTGCTGAAGATTCTCCTTCAGGGCTGTTGCCTTTGGAACTTATTGTTACCACCGATGATGGCTCCGACAATCCCTACACAGTAACATTAGAATTTACCATTGATGTGAGTATCTGGCAGCCGAATTTCCCAATTGCATCAAGTATTATCAAGGGTGGCAATGCTGTAGTGGATCTTGATGGTGTTTTGGATTCGATGGGCGTTGGAAGCAATGAAATCATTTATTGCGCATATGACAGCCTCCTCCATGCAGTTGGTGCAGATGGAAACGAAATCGCTGGATTTCCAGTGATGCTTAATTATCTGGCTGAGGCTACGCCTGCAGTTGGAGATATTGACAATGATGGTGATCTGGAAGTGGTCGTCGGTGGCCTGGATCGCAATCTGTATGTCGTTCAGCATGATGGTACCGTCGAATCCATCCATGTGGCCCCTGGCTTTATTCTCGCACCTGCAAGTTTGTATGACTTTGATGGTGATGGAGATCTTGAAATTGTCAGCGTTTCCACCAACGATGAACTGGCAGTCATGCACCATGATGGTACCATGCTGGCAAACTTCCCCATGACCCTTGATGGTAACATGACGGTGGGTGCTGCCATTGGTGATATCAATGCTGACGGAAACGTAAACATAGTAGTCGCCACCTGGGGTGACCGTTTGCATGCCATTAATTTAGATGGCACTGAGGCTACAGGTTTCCCAGCAGTTCTTTCCGGTCATGTCCGGTCAGCTCCCCTGTTGGCCAATCTGGATGGCAGCCCCGATGGTTCTTTAGAGATCATATTTGGGAGCAATGACAACAAGCTCCACGCATACGATGCCAGTGGAAATGAATTGTGGTATGTGAGCAGCTCTTCCCAGGATATTCAGGCTGATCCCGCCATTGCTGATATGGATGGCGATGGCGATTTTGAAATCTTTGTAGGTGGCCTGGATCGACTCGTATATGCTGTCGATCACACCGGCACTTTTCTGGAAGGCTGGCCTGTGGGTACAGGAGGAGCAATTTATAGTTCGCCTGCACTTGCAGATATCAACGACGATGGTATCGCTGAAGTATTTATCGGCTCAAACGATCGTTTTCTGTATGGGTTAAATCTGGATGGATCAAATATTGGTGGGTTCCCAGTTGAGAATACTGGTAATATACAGGGTAGTCCAACGGTAGCCGATCTGGATGGTGATAGCGATCTGGAAATCATAGTTGGTGCAGATGATAACCTACTGGTTATGGATATATCCAGTAATGGGGAAACTGCAAGCTATTGGCCAACCCATCGCGGGAATTTGCACCGGACGGGTGTGCAGCTCACAGTAGTTGGTGTTGACGAGCAGCGTATCTTCCCAACAAGTCATAAGTTATATGAAAATTATCCCAACCCATTTAATCCCAACACATCAATTGCCTTCGATATTGGTGAAGCTACACAGGTTACCCTGGAGATCCTGGATATCCGGGGGAGAGTCGTGACGGAATTGGTTTCTGCTCCGATGACCACAGGCAGTTATCGCGTTGTATGGGATGGAGAGCGCCAGGGAAGGCCTGCTGATGCTGGAGTCTATTTCTATCGTCTAAGCACTCAGAATGGCAATCTCGTTCGAAAGATGACCCTTCTGAAGTAGTTCCACCTATTGCCTTGGAAGAAGGACACAACCAACATTAAAAGGGAGCCTGAATTCAGGCTCCCTTTTTGGTTTCAGAACTCATGCTTCCACCTCTATTTGGGTTCACCTGGTAGTGGAGTAGTGAGCAGGGGTGGGGTCGGGTCGAGAAACTGAATCCAATTTATTATGGAGGTGAATATTTTTTCACATTTCCTCGCCACCCCCTGGGGTCAATTCACATTGAAAATTAGACGCAAACTGGGGCGGAATGACTATATGACGTTTTTGGGAATAGGGTTATTCACGATGAAAACCTGGAAATGATCGATTTATATCTAATAAATACAGCATGTTATGTTACACGGGAAGGTGTGTATTCAGGGGTCGTTAGATGTGGAGGGAAAAGTATTAGTGATATTTTTGAGGTAAATTACAAATAATTGTTGTGAAGAGGTGGTAACCAGATTATTATCGCGCCGCTTTATGACAGGAGACGGGTATCAGGCAGTAAAAAAGCCTCAATTTTTTTAAGAAAAGTTGAATTTTAGTATTGCTGAGACATAGGTACCCAAGTATATTTGCGAGCTTTCTGATATGAGAGCGGAGAACGCAGATTATTCTCCTTGATATTTGAAAATTGGGTATGCACGGTCTAGGTCAATATGAGGTATCTCATTTGACGATACCGACAATTACAATGAGTTAAAAAAAAGTAAAATGAAATAGAGTCATAAACAAACTACAATGGAGAGTTTGATCCTGGCTCAGGACGAACGCTGGCGGCGTGCTTAACACATGCAAGTCTAAGGAGAACGAATTCTTCGGAATTTTATTAAACTGGCGAACGGGT
>JADHUM010000038.1 GCA_016784545.1 Candidatus Neomarinimicrobiota bacterium | reverse complement strand
CACAATGGAATTGAATATGGCGATATGCAGATGATCTGTGAAACTTATCAGATGATGAGTCAGGGACTGGGCATGTCCAATGAAGAGATGACCAAAGTCTTTGCCAAATGGAATACAGGGAAGTTGGATTCATACCTCATTGAGATCACCCGAGATATCCTGGGCTACAAAGATGAGAATGGTGATGCCACCGTCGATCTTATCCTGGATACAGCTGGCCAGAAGGGCACTGGTAAATGGACAGCAATTGCTGCCCTGGATGAAGGGATGCCCCTGACATTGATCGGCGAAGCCGTTTTTGCCAGAGCACTTTCAGCTATCAAAGACGAACGCCGTGAAGCATCGAAGATTCTCATCGGTCCTGAAAAATCCAGCATTGCAGATAAGGCAGCCTTCATTGATGATCTGGAAGATGCCCTGTATGCCTCAAAAATCGTTTCCTATGCTCAGGGATATCAGCTAATGCGCTCAGCGGCATTAAGTTATGGCTGGAACCTCAACTACGGTGGTATTGCACTTATGTGGCGTGGTGGTTGTATTATCCGGTCTGCCTTTCTGGGGAAAATCAAGGATGCTTTTGAAGCAAATCACGACTTAACAAATCTCCTGTTGGACCCATTTTTTACCGAGGCAGTTACCAAAGCACAGGCTGCCTGGCGCAGAGTTATTACCAAAGCCATTGAATTGGGTGTGCCCATGCCAGCTATGGGCGCTGCCCTGGCATTCTATGATGGGTATCGTTCTGAGCGGCTTCCAGCCAATTTGCTCCAGGCCCAACGCGATTACTTTGGTGCCCACACCTATGAGCGCATTGATAAGGCCCGTGGTGAATGGTTTCACACAAATTGGACGGGACGGGGTGGCAATACCTCAGCGACAACCTATGATGTTTGATAAGGTCCATAGGAGGTAAAACCGCATGTTAGGACTGGGTTTTACAGACAGATCAGTCTCCGAGGCTGAAGTCAGGAATCTGATTAAGGAGAGCTTTTCCTCCAGAGAGATGCAGGACAAGAAGGTTTTGTGCATTATCCCGGATCATACCAGGACAGCACCCATCGACCTCATGTTCAGGCTGGTATATGCTGAACTGTCTGAACACGTGGAGTGGCTAGATTTTATAGTCGCCCTGGGAACCCATCCTCCCATGACCGATGAAGCGATTAATCATAGGGTAGGAATTACCCAGGAAGAACGCACCTCACGCTATCCCAAAGCCCGATTCTTCACCCATCATTGGCAGGACCCAGCTCAACTAAAAGTTGCTGGAACCTTCTCTGCAGAGGATGTTTCTGAATTATCCGGTGGATTGATGGAAGAAGCAGTCAGTGTAACCATCAACAAAATGGTTTACGATTATGATATCCTCCTCATTATTGGTCCAACCTTCCCCCATGAAGTTGTGGGGTTCTCGGGAGGTAATAAATATCTCTTCCCTGGAATAGCAGGTCAGGAAATCATAGATATGTTTCACTGGCTGGGTGCGCTCATCACCAATCCCATGATTATTGGTCACAAATATACACCAGTTCGAGCTGTGGTGGATAAGGCTGCTTCATTCCTTCCAGTGGAAAGAATGTGCATGAGTCTTGTCATAAAGGGCACAGAGCTGGCTGGCTTATACATTGGAACGCCTGAGGATGCCTGGGAAGCCGCTTCAAACCTGTCAGATAGACTTCATATCGTCTATACCAATCGATCTTACCATACGGTCCTCTCACGAGCCCCTCAAATGTATGATGAACTCTGGACAGGTGGCAAATGCATGTACAAACTTGAACCAGTGGTTGCTGATGGAGGTGATCTTATCATTTTTGCCCCTCATATCACCCAGGTGTCAGAGATGCATGGTGAGATTATCGAGCAGATAGGGTACCACGTCCGTGACTATTTCGTAAAACAACCAGATAGATTCACGGATATCCCAGGTGGGGTAATGGCTCATTCCACCCATGTCAAGGGAATTGGCACCTACCAGGATGGGGTAGAGAAACCCCGAGTAAATGTAATCCTGGCAACGGGAATTCCTGAAGAGACCTGCAAGAGGATCAATCTCGGTTATCGTGATCCAGCCACAATAAATATTGAAGATTATCAAGACCGCGAGGAAGAAGGGGTTCTTTATGTCCCCAAAGCCGGTGAAATGTTATATCGATTAAAAATTAATAAAGGTTAAGACAATGGCAAAATTAGACATTAGACAAGATAACTGTGAGCTGGATTTCCTATCCCTGGGCGCCCTGGTCCATCGCCTGGATCCAGGTAGATATCCCTTTCGCAAAGCAAGATCATTGAGTATTCACGTTTCAGGTGGTGAGTATAATTGTGCCGCGAATCTGGCTGATTGCTTTGGTCTTAAAACGGGTATCGCAACTGCCATGGTTGATTATGGCATTGGTGAAATGGTACAAACACGTGTCCGGGAAATGGGCGTCAAACCAATCTATAAGTGGTTTAAACACGATGGAGCGCGAGGACCAAACATTGCCACCGTATATAGTGATGTAGGCTATGGTGTCAGACCACCCGTTGTCTTTTACAATCGCGCCAATGAAGCAGGAGCCATGTTGAAAACAGGTGATTTTGACTGGGATGATATCTTTGGTAGAGGCGTGCGCTGGTTCCATTCTGGTGGTATTTTTGCAGCTCTCTCAGAAACTACCTCCGAGTTGATTATCGAGGCGATGAAGGCTGCGAAAAAATCCGGTGCCATCACTTCCTTTGATTTGAATTATCGTGGCAAACTATGGGAATCCATGGGGGGTATTGATCAGGCTCAGGCAACCTTCAAGAAAATAGTTAGGTATGTAGATGTGCTTATTGGCAATGAGGAAGACCTGCAGATGGGACTGGGCGTAAAGGGTCCCAATGTGGAGAAAAAATCGAAATTGGATACCTCCATCTTCTTCCAGATGATGTCAGAAGTTCATCGTGATTTCCCCAACGTGAAAATGGTGGCTACCACCATGCGTGAGGTGGAATCTGCCAACCGCCATCAGTGGGGTGCCGTTGTGTGGACCCCAGAAGGGCAGGCTATCAGTCCCACCTGTGAATTAAATGTACTTGATCGCATAGGTGGAGGAGATGGATTCGCATCAGGATTGATTTACGGTATTCTGGATGGGAGAGACCTGGACCAATCACTCCGATTGGGATGGGCTCATGGAGCGCTATCGACAACCTTCCCCGGTGATGTAACCATGGCCAGATTGGCTGAGGTGGAAGCATTTGCCAGTGGCGGTTCTGCACGCGTACAGCGTTAATCAGCAGGCTACCAGATGCTAGCACTTGATTTTGACGGGGTAATTGCAGATAGCATAGATGAGTGCATGGTAACAGCCTACAACGCCTTCACTCATGCTAATTGGGACTATGAACCTCGGAAGGATCTCAGTGGGTTCAGCGATCTTGAAATAGGGGAGTTTCGTAATCTGCGTCCACTAATCAGACGTGGAGAAGATTATGTTTTTCTCCTCCTGGCCATGTCTGAAAAAAGGCAATTTCTAACCCAGGCTAAGTTTGATGGCTTCCTGGACAATAATGAAATCCACCGGGAGGAATATCGTCGACTCTTTTATGCTGAGCGGGAGCGGCTTCAAACTCAAAATCCCGAGAGCTGGCTGAATCTGAACCCACTGTATCCAGGCATGGCTTCATTTTTAAAATCAAGGGATGTTGGGGAGATATTTATCGTCACCACCAAGGATCTGGTTTCTGTTCGCCTCATATTAGAGCACAATGGAATAGCTTTGAGGTCCGATCAAATGTTTCAGGCTGTCAAAACATTACGTAAGCCCGAGATTCTGAACTCGATTCAGACCAAAAGGGGCGTTGAGCGTGAGCAGGTTCATTTCATAGACGATCATGTGGGAACCATTCTGGAAGCGAAACAGGATTCCAGTGCTCGGGTCTATTGTGCCACCTGGGGATATAATACACCGGAGCAGCTTGAATTGTTGCTGCACGAGAATATCCAAGCTTTATCCCTGGATGAATTTTTAATGAAATCATGGTAGGATTGGATTTTTTGAGAAACACGAAAGGTCATAAATGAGATCAGTTAATATGGACAGACTGGCTGTTCCAAATTCGTTGTCACGGGTTGCCCTGGTAGATGCACTTGTCCTTGTAAGCTTTTATGTAACCATCGTTTTTGCACATATTCTGCCTTTTCCGCTCTATCAGTTCGACCCCATGAAGATCCTGGTTTTGATCACGGTTGTCTATTCAAATCGAGGGAATTCTATGGGAATTGCAGCGGCTCTCCCAGTTTTATCCTTCCTGAGTACGGGTCATCCCGTCTTTCCCAAGTTTTTGATCATGAGTGGAGAACTGATGGTGTTTGCCTTTGTGCTTGGTATGCTATCTCAAAGCAGATCAAGTGGCCTGGTCGCTTTTCTGGGGGCGGTTCTCATTTCAAAACTCGCTTATTATTTTATTAAGTTTAGTGTGATTTCTCTGGGCTGGCTGCAAACCCCATTGCTTACCACGAGTGTCATCACTCAGCTACAGGCACTTCTTATTCTGCTCTGTGTATTCGGACTGGTTGATTTCTTCCTTCGCAAGACGGACTGATTTTTACTGAAAGTACAATAATCCATAATCTTCAGAGCTTATTACCTATCATGATTTAGGTATATTTCTTGTGTCCCTCCCTTGGATATCATTGTATAATATTGTCTGATCTTATACAAAGGGGATTCACATGATTACCAAGGTTTCATTTCAATTGAATGGGCAACAAGTTTCTGTTGAGGTAGATCCCAAAACACCTCTCCTATGGGTCATTCGGGATACACTGGGTTTCACTGGAACCAAATACAGCTGTGGTATAGGCATCTGTGGCAGTTGTACAGTGCATATTGAAGGCAAAACTGCGAAATCCTGTATCACACCCGTAGCTTCTGTTGAAAATAAATCTGTTACCACCATTGAAGGTCTTGCAAAGGACGGACTACATGCCGTTCAACAGGCCTGGGTTGATGAAGAGGTTCCCCAATGTGGCTATTGCCAACCTGGACAGATCATGACTGCTGTCGAACTCCTGGAAAATAATTCCAATCCAACTGATGCAGAGATCGATGCCGCCATGAAAGGTGTGCTCTGCCGCTGCGGGACATATCAGAGAATTCGCAAGGCCATCCACACGGTATCAGGGGAGGTGCAGGATGACTGAGCTAAAGATGGGCCAGATCTCTCGGCGTGAATTCATAAAACTGAGTTCAGGATCAACAGCTGCTCTACTCTTAGGTTTCTCAATAAGTCGGTGTGAAAGCAGGACACAAATTGAGACATTTACTTTTGAACCAAACATCTATGTGAGTATTGGATCTGATGATACCGTCACGGTTGTCATGCCTCGAAGTGAGATGGGACAAAAGATTTATACTGCCCTGCCCATGATCCTGGCCGAAGAACTTGAAGCCGATTGGAGCAAAGTGCGTGTTGTCCAGGGAGATTTCAATCCCGTTTTCGGCAGTCAGACTACAGGTGGGAGTGCCAGCATTCGAACGCACTATAACCGACTGCGTGAGGCCGGGGCAACTGCCAGAATGATGTTGGTTCTTGCCGCCGCTGGAAAATGGGAGGTTTCACCAGATAAATGCTACGCCAGTGAGGGGTATGTCCATCTCCAGGGTACTCGAAAAAAAATGAGCTATGGGAACCTTGCAGCATTGGCCGCCAGTGTGGATGTTCCTGAAAAGCCCATTCTCAAAGATCCCAAGGACTTCAAGATCATTGGTCGATCCATCAAAAGTCTGGACTCTGCTTATAAAGTTGATGGCAGTCTGATCTTTGGATATGATTTTACACTTCCAGGCATGCTGACCGCAGTGATCAAGAGAATTCCCACCTTTGATGGCCAGGTTTTGGACTATGACGATAGCGAAACCATGCAGGTTCCAGGCGTTAAGGCTGTGGTGCAGGTATCCAGTGGTGTCGCAGTCGTTGCCAATGATACATGGTCTGCGATTCAAGGTCGAAAAGCCCTGAAAGTCAATTTTGATCCAGGACCAAGCGCCAATCTGAATAGTGCAGATATACGGCAGAGGATGCTGACAGCCCTTGATCGACCTGGAGAGGTACTCAGGGATGATGGAAACATATCCAAGAAGAAAGCCGCTAAATCATTGGAGCTGCTCTTTGAAGTACCCTATCTGGATCATGCGCCGCAAGAACCCAATAATTGTACTGCCCATTTCTATGACGGAATCTGCGAGATTTGGGCTCCGACTCAGAATCCAGGGGCAAGTTTTGAAGCTGCCAAGAGTATTACGGGCTTTGATGATGCCAGGATAATCCTGCACACGCTGAGAATGGGTGGGGCATTCGGGAGACGCTTAGCCGCTGATTATACAGTAGATGCAGTTGAAGTCGCCAAACACTTTTCTGAACCCGTGAAAGTGGTACGCATGCGGGATGAGGATATCAAACATGGAACCTATAGACCGGCTACGGTGCATCGTCTGAAAGCTGGGATAGGTGACAGGGGTGAAGCTCTCTATTGGAAACATACGGTTTCTGGTCCTCAGGTTGGCTGGCATGGGACCATTACAGGTGGTGCTCCCGATCTGGTCTATTCCATCCCCAATATCCATGTTGATGTGGTTATGACGCCCCTGCCTGTACCCACAGGACCATTTCGATCCGTAGCCCACACTCAGAATGCCTTTGTCAATGAATGTGGGTTAGACGCACTTGCCAGGCTTGCAGGACAGGATCCCTATACCTATCGCCGAGAATTACTCAAGGACTCTCCGCGTCACATTGGTGTCCTTGATCTGGTCGCAGAAAAAAGTGGCTGGGGCAGTACCCTTGAACAGGGTCATGCCAGAGGGTTAGCTGTTCATTATAGTTTTCGCAGTTATTGCGCCATGGTTGCTGAGGTAAGCCAGGAGAAGTCAGGTGAGTTCCGTATTCATAGAATGACAGCTGCCATTGATTGTGGCCAGGTTATCAATCCTGATGGAGTTCGGGCTCAAGTGGAAGGCGGTATCGTCATGGGACTCACCGCAGCCCTGCATGGCAAGATCACGCTTGAAAATGGACGTGTTAATCAATCCAACTTCCATAACTATCCACTTCTAAAAATGGATGAAACTCCCATTATGGACATTCACATTGTGAAGAGTGAAGAAGCGCCCACAGGAGCAGGAGAGCCGCCTGTGCCACCAACTCCTCCGGCACTGCTGAATGCCATTGCTGAATTGACTGGAGAATACATAACTCGATTGCCAATTAATGGCTGATGTAATTCACAAATTTATATTCGTCAGCACTGAGATGCTATCAACGGGGTATATGAGAGAAGTGTCGGGATAGTGCGGCAGAAATATCTTCCCCTAAATAGCCTGCTTATCAAACCAGCAGGTCCTGACTGTAATCTGGATTGTAAATATTGTTTTTATCTGGAAAAGGAAGCCCTCTTCCCAGAGTCGAAAATTCACCGCATGTCCGAGCAAACCCTGGACACCATTATTAAGCAGGCGCTAGAGCAGTCCAGAAGTCAGATATCCTTTGCCTGGCAAGGGGGCGAGCCAACTCTGATGGGTCTGCCTTTCTACGAAAAAGCAATTAAGCTTCAACAGAAGTATGCCAGGGGAACACAAGTAGAGAATGCACTACAGACGAATGGAACCCTCATTGATGGGCAATGGGCTACCTTCTTGCACCAGAATAAATTTCTCGTGGGACTCTCGTTGGATGGACCTGCCCATGTCCACGATCACTATCGTGTAGATAAGGCAGGCGAGCCCTCCTTTGAAAAAGTGAGAGATGCTGCAACCCTCATGCTTGAGCATCAAGTTGATGTCAATGTGCTTGTTGTGGTAAATGATTACTCCGTGAAATATCCTGAGGAGATCTACCAATTTCATAAGGACCTTGGATTGGATCACATACAGTTCATCCCCTGTGTGGAGTATGGCGATGCACCCTCAGATTTAGCGCTATATACTGTTAGTCCTGAGGAATATGGCGAATTCCTGTGCCGTACCTTCGATCTCTGGGCCCTGGATATTGATGATCTGGTGGCGAAAACATCCATACGATTCTTTGATTCAGTTTTTCGTAAGTATGTTGGGCATCCACCGGCAGACTGTACCCTCCTGGCAGACTGTGGTGTCTATCTTACCATAGAGCATGAGGGGAGCATCTACTCGTGCGATTTCTATGTGGATTCTGAAAATCTTCTTGGGAATGTCAATGAGTTAAAATTGATAGATATGCTCAATGGAGATCAACAGATACGATTTGGATCAGCTAAATCAATATTACCCTGGGAATGTAACGCCTGCGAATGGTTGGCATTGTGCCGAGGCGGTTGCCCAAAGGATCGCCTCCTTCAAGGTGAGGGGAGTGGGCTACACTATCTCTGTGAAGCATTCAAGATTTTCTTCGCTCATGCTGATAGCACCTTCAGAACGCTTGCTGGAGCCTGGCAGGATCAACAGGCTGAGTTATTCAGACAAGAGAACCCTGTAAGAGAGGTTTAGTGATTAGCCCTCATTATCTCTGCCCATGTGGCACTTGGAAAAAATGTTCTGGATGGTTCGTGTAGCAGGTGAAGCAGGGTGGGGTAAAAGCTTATTTACCAAACTCTATGGCTTTGAGAATAATTTCCTGAATGTCTTCCACCGTGAAAGGTTTGGCCAGCGCGAAGTCGATAAATTTTGCCAGATTAGGTTCATCCTCAAGGAAAATTGGCCAGCCTGATAGCAGTAGAACCGGTGTCCTCTTTCCCGTTAATTTAATCATTTCTGCGAATTCTCGACCACCCAATTCAGGCATCTCCATATCCGTAATGACCAGATCATACTGGTTTTGTTCGAAATCCTTGAAAGCGTTGGCAGTTGACGTGTGGGTGGAAACCGTATGTCCTTCAGAAGTGAGTAACTCATTGAGTATCTCTGTAAAGTACTCATTATCATCCACTGCCAGAATACGGATGGGAGGGACTTCCAGTTTCAGAATAGGTATTTCCACAGGGCCCGTATCAACCTTATCAAAACTGAGGGTCATCATGGTCCCGATACCCACCTCACTATCGACTATGATTTCACCATCGTGCCGTTTTATGGTGCCATAGACCTCACTTAACCCAAGACCGGTGCCAGAGCTCCCTTTGGTACTGAAAAAAGGATCAAAAATGCGGTTTCGCACATCTTCGGTCATTCCTGTTCCAGTATCCTGAACATTGATGTGAATCTTACCATCATACTCAGCAGTGGACATGGTGAGCAAACCCCCATCTGGCATGGCATCTACAGCATTGAAGATCAAGTTGGTAACCGCGTTAATAATTTCAGATTTACTGCCTTCAATGTACAATTCTGGCTTAAAATCACTTATTGTGGAAATGATAACGCCTTCCTTCTGCTGCACTTCCATCCATCTTGGCTGGGTCATATAGACAACGTTTTGCATCAGGCTTGATGTATCTATTGTTTCTTTCTCGGTGACCCGTCCTCCACGGGCAAAATCCAGCATACGTCGAATTGTATCTGAACCAGTACGGGTGGATCCTTCAAGAAGATCCAGTTGTCTCAGCAGCTTGGGATCTGTTGCTGATTTTTTGATAAGATGTATCTGCCCCATCACTTCAGCCATCACGTTGTTAAAATCATGGGCTGCACCAGCAGTTAACTTACCAATGGACGCCAGTCGTCTGGACTGTGCAGATTCATCCTCAGCTGCCCGGATATCACTGATGTTTCGAACCGTGATGATAAACCCTTGCAGACCATCATCATCATCAACGATGGGATGTGTGCGTTCTTCAAAGAATTCACCATATCGTGCATCAAAATAATTGGAGTTCACCAGGCTCCCGGTCTCAAGAGAGGCGGGGAGGGGACAATTGTCACAGGGCGCATCTTTGTCATGAATCATCTTATAGCATTTTAAGCCACTGAGTTTATTGCCCTGTCCAATAATGATGTTGGCTGACTGATTTGCATCAATTATCTGATAATCCACATCGGCTAAGACGATGATATCTGTCAGGTGGTCCAGGGCATCCTGAAGGCGAAGTTTGTTCTGTTTAGGCTGCATTGCCTACCTTATAAATGATTAATCAGACTATATGTTAGCAGTCTGATAATGGATAATTTGACTTTATAATATTATTAAGCAAGAGATTACCTTGCCCAAGCCGATAGAAATCAAGTTGTAGCTGAACTCCGAAAACCTACCCGAAACAATTAAAATTCCGGGTAGGTTTGACAACCATTATTGATACGCGTTTTTCGGAGGTACAGCTTGTAACGCTATTCCATCAGGGTGGATAACTCACCCTCAACTTCTGATACCCGAGCCAGTGCATGTAAATCAACAAAGCTGGCTTTGGCATCTTTGAGCAACTCAATAGCCTTATCGGTATCTCCCTGCTCCATGAAGAGATGGGCTAACTCAACCTGAGTTTGACCAACGTTCAAGGGTTTATTATGGTCTCTACATATCCTGAGACTATTCTCCAGGAATGCCTGGGCAGTACGATAGTTCTTCCGTTTACCGGATATCATACCAAGTATCTTGTAGGTCTCACCGATACTCAGCCGATCACCGAACTGAGAGAATGCCTGAAACGCTGATGTAGCCAATGCGGTTCCAGCGGACAGATCATCCTCGCGGTAGAGGATCTCTGACTTCTCCAGATATGTGAGGCTCTTCATATAGTTATTCTCTGCCGTGGTAGACAGTTCGATACTCTGATTAAAGTTCTCCAATGCTTTTGCATCTTCGTGTTTCGCCTTGTAGGCAAGTCCGATATTATGCAGAATTCTCGCCCTGATAGAATGATCATCATTATCACCCAGTAGCTCGAGTGTTTGCATCAGATGGCTTAGTGAGTCATCGTAGGAACCCTTCATATGGTAAATATTACCCAGGTTCATGTTGATCTTAATCAACTTTCTGTTGAGCTGATACTCTGTAGCAAGCGCTTTGGCTTCCTGCATCAGACTCTCAGCACGATCTACCTCACCTTTCTCTACGAGAACAACACTTATAGAAAGCATTACTCCGGCGAGTAGCTGAGGATTCTTTAGCTTGATATAGTAATCCATACAGAGTTCATATTCGGTCAGGCTTGTATTGAAATCCGAGAGATAAAAAGAAATATCACCTAATCTCTGATGAACCTGTACGGCGAAGTTATCATCCTTTAAGAGAGCAGAATGATCCTTCAATAGCAGAAGCAGTTGCTGAGCTTTGTGAAATTGACCATAAGGAATGGCTATTTTGGCAATCTCGTAAAGTAATCCAAGGTATTGACGCTCTTCCAGGAACTTGGCGGAATGAAGCTGAATTGTATCAAAATCGATCTCTCTGAAAATTTCAGTCTTGCTCCCTAGTTCCTCTGGTGCGGTCTTCTTCCAACTCTTCTTTAGCAGCCTCTCACGCTCGCTTCGCAGACGTATCAGATAGTCAGCAAAATCTTGCCCACATCTTCTAACTGCCAGCTTGTGAACAGCGCTTAAGAAGGATTGTAAATTTGTGTCACCCATAATTTATGTCTTCTTTATTATTATTTGTTGGCGATAGTAAATAGAAAAACATACATGAATTAACATGCTTAATCGTCTTCATCCTCGCCAAGAGCCCATCCATATTGAGTGAAGTGATCAATGGCAAAATTAATAGTCTTTTCTTCAGGATCGACGATGTAAGCTTCCACAGGAAACCATGTTTGTCCCAGGTCCTCACTGAAATATGGTTGCAGGTTAAGACTTTCCCAGTCATCCCCGTCAACATCCAGAAATTCCCAGCTGAGGGTAATATACATATCAGCATCATAGTGTCTGCTAGGTAGGAACTCGACACCAGCAGCTGTCTGTCCAGACCTGTTATAGTTCAGCACGCGAATACTTATTTCCAAATTTGACTCTTCGAAGGCATATTCAGGCACAACGACCCGATTGCCGAATGTCATGCGACCACCTACATTTCCACCGATGTGGTTATGTATATTCTTAGAGGCATATCCGCGAGCCCTTCGACCCAATGCATTGTCCTGTTCAGCTTCAAGGACTGCTGTGGCTTCGGGGTTCCAATTAGCCCAGGTGATCTGATCCAGCGGTGTTCCATTCTCCAAAGACATATCACCATCAATGTCCGGAGTTAATGGGTTTACAGAGCAGAAATTGAGTACTAAGACCGCAAAGATCAGTACTGTGATCCGCAACCAATTACGATGTTTCATGAGACGATTCCTTCCTAAAGAATTACTCTATTATTAATCGCTAACAGATTTCTCCTATTAACGAGTGTATCCCCAATCGTATGTTTTACATATTAAGTAAACAAATCAAGATTCCATAAATCATGGATGATAGCTTGATTTCGGAGCAATGCTCCTCAAGTTTACTTTGCCAAATCTATAACGTTTTCCAAAAGTGTCATGCCGAAATTCTTAATGCATAACTTTAAGCAATAGACACAAGATACTATGATAAGGCTATGTATCACAAGTCCAATTTTCGTGCCAGTCTTTGTAGCCGGTCGTGGGAGAGGGTATTAAGTGACCGAAGAAGCAGGTGATTTATATGAATTAACCAAACTTTCGGGAAGTTCATTTCCCTTTTACACAACTGTAAA
Source organism: Candidatus Neomarinimicrobiota bacterium (assembly GCA_016784545.1). Lineage (NCBI taxonomy): Bacteria > Pseudomonadati > Fidelibacterota > Fidelibacterota bacterium. The sequence continues at coordinate 27,466 of JADHUM010000038.1, read as the reverse complement.
TTAATGTTTTAAGTGGTTGACAAGACTAATCCATTAAGTAATGCAATTCTTATCAAAAAACCTCGTGAGTGCCTTTATTACAAGTCTTATCTAGGTTTTATGGAATGATTCTTCAAGATAGGGACGGTTTATATAAACCACAATGGGTGATAAAAACCGGTTTATATAAACCAGCTACTCGTTATGGGATAGGGTAATCCTGAGCTCAAGACTCAAAGGTCTTTCTGGTTGATGGATCAATTCAAATTTTGAGGATACATTTCTGATCACTCTGGCTAGATAGCGCAGGGGTATTTCTCCAGCTGATGGAAAAACCAGTGCTGATTCTTCAGATCCTTGCTCTGGAGCTTTCAGAATCTTTTGAACGTCTGTTTTGATTAAATATTGATTATTCTCAGCTTCAAATGCAGTGCTCAGTAGAATGGGTCCCTCTATCTCATACCGTTTCGCATTTTTCAAATATGTATACAGAAATATCCAGATGATTCCTGGATTCGCCTCAGTGCTGAACGGGTCGGGGAGAAGGTCTTGCCTGAGATTTATGCCTTTAAAAGGGTGAAGATTCAAAAGCTTACCCATGGCAGCTGAAATCATTCTGGGAAACTCCAGGTGTTTGGTTTCTGAAGGTATAAGGTCTGTGCTCATGAGATCTTGTGAAAATTTTACCAGGTTGGTAATGGATTCCGAGACCTGAGCAGCCTTTGTTGTGGCTTTGTCGTAATCCTTGTTCTCAAGTGCTTTTTTTAAAAAGGAAGCATTCATGGAAAGTGCAGTGAAACGGTTGTTCATTTTGTGGGTAAACCCAAAATCATGGGCCGCCGCAGTATAAGCAAAGACCAATTCCATCAATTCATCAAATTCCTGAATGTCCATCTGATCCGATTGACTATTATTAGCGATGTCTTCCATAACCCCACTCATTCCATCTTTAATGCTATAAAGGACAAGAGATGTATTCTATCAGGATAGTTTGAATTTCTTTAGTCGGTATTTCATAGTTTCCCGGCTAAGGCCCAGTAATGCCGCAGCCTTGGTTTTGTTACCCCCGGTGCGCTCAAGTGCCTGTTTCAATAGATTCTGTTCAAGTTCCTCTAGTGAAATACCCTCCTCTGGAAGGTGAAATACCTGATTTACGCTAACATCCAATAGATCCTGTACCTCTCTGGACTGGCTATCATGTTGGAGACTGATGGTTTGAGGTGAAAGCACATCGCCTTGTTCAAACAATACTGCCCGCTCAATAACATTTCGGATCTCCCGGACATTTCCCACCCAGGGGTGTTTCATCAACATTTTCTGGGCCGCAGGGGAGATACTCCTGATATTCCGCTTGAATTCCTTATTGAACACATCAAGGAAGTAATTTGAAAGGATAATAATATCGTCATCACGCTCTCGCAGCGCAGGAAGCCGAACCGAAGCCACATTGAGGCGGTAATACAGATCAGCCCGAAATTTATTCTCCTCCACAAGTGTCATCAGATCTTTTGATGATGCGCTGATAATGCGGGCATCGATTTTAATCTCTTTCGTACCACCCACCCGCCTAAAGGTCTTCTCTTCCAGTACCTTTAGAAGTTTGGATTGAGATGCCAGATTCATATCTCCGACTTCGTCCAGGAAGAAAGTCCCCTCATGGGCCAGTTCCAATAGTCCCTTTTTTCTTTTCTTGGCATCAGTAAAGGCACCTGCTTCATGACCAAACAATTCTGATTCCAGCAGGCTTGGTTGGATGGCTGAGCAATTCACCTCTATGAACGGGTGTTTTGCCCGAGGACTCTGATAATGTATGGAACGGGCCACCAGCCCTTTTCCCGTACCGGTCTCACCCCTGATTAATATCGTTGTTTTTGAGGATTCAGCTACCTGATAGATAAATTGATATACTTTCTGCATGGGTTCACTGGTACCCACGATGTTGCCAAAATGATTCTGACTCTTGTCCTGAAGGTAACTTAGTTGTTCACGTTTCTTGCGGCGGTCAATGGCATGATTGACCTGAATCTTTAATTCATCGGGATCAATGGGTTTACGGATATAGTCCATCGCCCCTAGCTTGATGGCCCGGATGGCAGAGCGGAGATCTGCCTGTCCTGTTATCATAATGACTTCAACGTCATCAAATTCAGTTTTCAATTTCTCGAGAAAGGTGAGGCCATCCATGCCGGGTAGACCGATATCCAAAAGGATCAAGTCTGGAATTTCACGAAGAATATAGGGATGGGCATCCTCAGCAGAGTTAAAGGTGGATACCTCATATTCGTCCGATTCAAACAGCTCCTTTAAGAGCTCCCTGATTTCAGAGTCATCATCTATGATATGAATGGAGACCATGCATCAAACTTTCCCGTATTCCATAATAATGCAAGCAAAATTAGAGAAGCTTTACTTCATCGCCATGGAAAGAATATATAACATTATTGTTGAGATAGCCTACTTGACGAGGCCAACCTGATAAAGTCCTTTTAAAGCTCCACAATTCTGACTAATTATAGACGGTTTAGAAAGTATAAATCAGAGGAAAAAGTATCAGATAATCTCATGCAGAATGATCATCCCAAAACTGTCCTTATAATAGATGATGAAGAATCCATAAGAGATGTTTTAGTCAATTTCTTCGAAGAACTCGGATATGATATTCTCACTGCCAGGGACGGTCGGGGGGGAATTGCTGAGTTCCAAAGGAATCCTACTGATCTTGTCATTACAGACATCGTCATGCCCCGCGTTGAAGGTATCGGGACCATACGTGAAATACGAAAACAGTCCAAAAGCGTAAAAATTATAGCCATGACTGGATTTGTTGGTTCCTATCTGCAAGAAGCAGTCACCCTTGGAGCCGATGATTCCATTGGTAAACCATTTACCTCTGAAGAATTGATTGAAGTGGTAGAAAGAGTAACTGCAAGTTAGCTGTGGAACTGAATTTCAGAATTACCAGCAGCTATTAAATACTAAATACGCTCCATTTATTACTAGATAATCCTCCATATGAATGCTCATAATTTTTCTTTTGTCCCTTTGCTCATAGTAGTTCTTCTGGCCTTCATCGTACCGATTCTTCTCGGTCGATTTAGGAAATTAGGAATTCCAGCAGTTGTTGGGGAAATCCTGGCTGGCATGTTACTGGGTAAAAGTGGCTTTAATTTGATTCGTGAAGATCATGTATTAAGCATCCTGTCCATCCTTGGCTTTTCACTCCTCATGTTTCTTTCTGGACTTGAAATAGATTTTACAAGTCTCTTTGATGTCAACACGAAGAAACGTTCTGGTATTTTAGCCAGGATATTGAGCAACCCCTTGATCTTCGGTCTCATTCTCTTCGTGCTTACACTAGGTGGGGCTTTTATCACTGGTCTGATTGTGCATCGTCTAGATTTGGTTTCAGAACCGTGGATTATCACTTTGGTCTTGTCAACTACATCACTTGGGGTGGTTGTTCCAGTCTTAAAAGAACACGGATTGTCAGGTAATCCCTTTGGACAGAGAATTTTGTCTGCAGCATTGATAGCTGACTTCGTAAGTATTCTGGCCATTAGTATTTATGTGCTCCTCCGCAGTCAGGGACTTACCCTGGAAATTCTCCTCATATTGGTTTTGTTTGCCGTTTTTGTGGCTGTTCATAGACTTACCGCACTTTTCCAAAAGCACCTGCCCACTGAAAAGATATTGGAGCGATTGGCCTCGCCCACATCACAGATAAAACTTCGGGGTGCCATTGCTTTAGCCCTGGTGTTTATTGCCCTGGCTGATAGTCTGGGTATTGAAAATATCCTGGGTGCATTTCTCGCTGGTGTCATCCTTTCGCTGGCATCCAGTGGGAGTACCTCTGCTTTAAGACACAAATTGGATGGCATTGGCTATGGCTTTTTTATCCCCATTTTCTTCGTCATGGTGGGAGTAAGATTCGATCTGCCCGCACTCCTTGAATCGAGAGAGGCGGTTATACTTGTCCCTTTTATGGTTCTGGCTGCCTATCTCATTAAATTGATTCCATCAATGTTATTTAGAGTGTTTTTCTCCTGGAGAGAAACATTCAGTGCAGGTTTCATTCTCAGTTCCCGACTTTCACTGATTATTGCCGCGTCAGCCATCGGTTTGGAACTGGGTGTCATTTCACCTTCCTTGAATTCAAGTATAATTCTAGTAGCCATTATTACCTGTACCTTTTCACCCATTGCCTTCAGTTTGCTCAATAAAGTGAAATCTGAAAACCCCGATCAGGTTTTAATCGTTGGTGATCATCCCATGGTTGATTTTCTCATGCAGCAATTCAAACATCATGGTTTGGTAGCTCGAAATATTCGCCTCAAGGGACTCTATGAACTAGAGCAGGGACAAGCAGGAGCTAATGAGCTTTTACCACAGCAAGTATTGGTTAATGCTTTAAGGGATAACAGCATAGAAAAGACGAATACAGTGATTGTACTGGCGGACCAGCAAGATGAGAACTACCGCATTTGCAGGTTGGCTCTCAATTACTTCAATATTGAGAATGTCATTTCGTTGGTGAAGGATCCTGTAAGGAACAGCAAATTTCGCGACCTCGGTGTACGAGTGGTTAACATGATTTATTCTACAGCACTGATCATTGAAAGTATGGCACTGAGCAAAGATGCTTTTTCTGTGGCTGCGGATATTGATGAGATGCAGGAAGTTCGTGAAGTAAAAATATTGAATGATTCCATACATGGCAAACGCATTGCACAGATTGATCTACCTGAAGCAACCAGTATACTTATGCTGATTAGAGGCTCAGAGATGATCACACCGGATGCAGAGACCATCCTTCAAAAGAATGATATCATAACCTTGGTCGGGGAGGAGAGTCTCGTCGATTCTGCACTTCGCCTATTTACCAGAAATCAGAAATAGCTCAATTTCTAATAGGTGAAACATCACTGGGAACATCCACCAGGGTAGCAAGCTCCGCCAGATATTGGCATAATCACCACCCAAAAAAATAGTGTCGTGGCATAGACGATAAGTAATAGTCGATAGTAGACTGTACTCGCTTAGCCACAAGGTGATTTCGAGGGGTATGCTCCTGGATTTACCTGCATTGGAGGATTGTTATGCCGCATATGTAGGTTAAAGGGAAGACATAATAGGGGTACACCTCATATGGATATCGTGTCGCATACCCATCTTTATTGCGCAATCACCAACAACGCATAGGAGAGAAGCACATGAAAACGAATCAAGTAAAACAATCAAACTGGGTAGATGCCAATGAAGTTAACCTGGATTCTGTCTCAAAATTTTCTGCACTAGATATATTAGGCACCATCGTTATCATGGGAGTAGCCTTTGGGATTATAGCTCCTTTCCTGGTTTAACATTCAGATTTAATCGTAACACCCTCGCCGCAAGATGCGGGAGATATGCTTTTTTTGCTTAAGAGAAGGGATGGCGTCAGCCATCCCTTCTCGATTTCTTAACGTCCATATAAGAATATTAAAAATTCTCACCAGTAAATCGTCTGGGAGTTTATGTAAGGTAGCAGCAAGCTGGCTATACATATTGATAAACAATTTTATGAATATGATAATAAATTCATTCGAATTCGGTTGAAATGGCTTAAATATTACCGTCACCTTTATGGCCTGATATTTGTCATAAGTAAAGACAGATTTGAATATCAATAAATTAGTATTTACTAATATTGATGATTACCGACTGATAACTCAGCACCTCAGTCACTAAAGTACTAAATAAAAAGAAAAGGGTTAAGGCATGAATTTTTCAACATTGGATTATGTTGTATTTATCAGCTACATCGTATTCATTGTGGGTTTGGGTCTGTATGTGTCTCGAGAGAAAAAAGGCCACAAAAAGAACTCAAGCGACTATTTCCTGGCAAGTAAATCCTTACCCTGGTGGGCCATCGGTTTTTCCCTCATCGCAGCGAATATTTCCGCTGAGCAGTACATCGGTATGTCTGGTTCTGGATATGTCATTGGATTGGGCATTGCCACCTACGAATGGACCGCCGCCATCACGCTAATCGTTGTGGCCAAATACTTTTTACCCATCTTTCTCAAAGAGGGTATCTACACCATGCCGCAATTGCTGGAAATTAGATATGATAGTCGAGTGAGAACTGGTCTGGCTGTATTCTGGCTCCTGCTCTATGTATTTGTCAACTTGACTTCAGTTCTTTATCTGGGTGCTCTGGCGCTAAGGACTATTCTTGGCGTGCCCCTGATTTGGGGTATTGCCAGTCTGGCATTATTCTCTGCCCTATATACCATTTATGGTGGTTTAAAAGCTGTTGTCTGGACTGATGTTGTTCAGGTACTCGTCCTTATTGTGGGTGGTCTGGTGACTACCTATTTCGCACTTGATCAGGTCAGCGGTGGTCATGGAGCAATTGCTGGTTTTGGTGATCTCCTGGCAAAAGTACCTGAAAAATTTGACATGATTTTAGATAAATCAAATCCAAACTATGCAGAATTACCCGGGCTTGGAGTACTGCTGGGTGGTATGTGGATGGCGCATTTCTTCTATTGGGGCTGTAACCAGTACATTATTCAGCGGGCCCTGGCTGCCAAGGATATCAAAGAAGCTCAGCGTGGACTCATGTTTGGTGGATATCTTAAGATATTAACGCCTCTCATTGTTGTTATTCCAGGAATCGTTGCATTTGCTTTAAGTGCAGATTTGGCCAAACCTGACGAAGCCTATCCCTGGCTCCTCAGTACTTTTGTGCCTACTGGCTTAAAGGGGCTGGCCTTTGCTGCATTAATTGCTGCCATCGTCTCATCCCTGAGCTCAATGGTTAACAGTACTGCCACCATCTTCTCAATGGATATCTACAAACAGATTATTAATAAGGAAGCCTCTGAAGAGCAGTTAGTATTTATAGGTCGTGTGACCAGCGCCGTCGCCCTTCTTGTTGCAGTCATCATTGCGCCATCTTTATCGAGCCTGGAACAAGCATTCCAATTCATACAAGAATTTACCGGCTTTATTAGTCCTGGAATCTTTGCCATCTTCATTTTCGGTTTATTCTGGAAAAAGGCTACTGCTAATTCAGCTGTATGGGCAGCAGTTTTAACGATTCCCTTATCCCTGGCCATTAAATTCTTCATCCCTGCGCTACCATTCTTGAATCGCATGGGAGTGGTCTTTCTGATCCTCAGCGCAATTGTGGTGGCAATTACTTTGATTGAAAAGAAAGGTGTCTCTTCCAAGGCCATCAAAATTGACAAAGATCTCTTTCACACTGATACAATCTTCAATGTGGGCGCAATTGGTATTTTTGCAATTCTGTCTGTGTTATACACGATTTGGTGGTAATCCATCCAATTGATTTATTAGAATAGCAATTAGAAACGTCTTTAAATCCCCTTCCATGATGACCAAGAACATTGTGGAAGGGGATTGCTGTATCTGGGCGTGGTCCCAGCTAAATCCTGAAGCTCAGGTATTAGGATCCCAGATATCGTCATTTTATTCCTCTCCAATAGGGTATATCTACCAAAAACAATAGGGTAAGCCCAATATCTCAGAACCACCGCATGGGCTAACATGCTTCCAATCAAGACCAGAAGGTCTTTTTGAAAGGAAGCAACATGAACATCACCAACATAGTTTTAATGATATCCCTTCTTGCTTCCTCAGTATTAGCCAATTCAAACAATCTTGACTATGTTGGTGTCAGCTCAAAAAAAGTCATTCCGATCAATATTATTGATCCAGATCAGGAATCCAGAAGTGGTGAACTTGTCCAAGCTGACGAGAGTTACTTCTACTTTCTGGATGCCGCAAGCAATACCACACAGCTTGTTCAGCGCAGTCAGGTCCAATTATTGGAGACAAATATGGACGTAAATCTGCTTTCCTTATTAAAGGGAAAAGATCCAGAATCACTTACTGATATCATCGAATTAAATGATGGGACCAGAATTCCCAGTATCATTCTTGATATCAGCGGCAAGGAAGTCCAGTACTTCACTGGAAAAACCTTGAAGCGTGAGGCCATACCTGCCAACGCCATATACATGCTATACATTGACAATGGAACCATCGGCATTCCATTCCCTGTTGCTGAACCAGATTTCGCTGTGCTCTAAGCAATAGTAATACTTCCCAAAACCACGAACACCCCTGGCAACGATATTGCTTCAAGGGGTGTTTCTATATGTACTCCTTTAATAGATATGGAATGCTTATTGCTTGGTATTTCATCGAGTTGGATTTAGAAACTATCCCTTGATCCAGGTCTGATTACGAAATGGTGGGCACAGTCACATTGTGTCGTTCCCAGGGCATTTCGTACAACGATAGATTCAACACGTTTTATGGATGGAGAATTATTATGACCTACAGAAAATCCTGGGCAGAGCCCTGGAAAATTAAAATGGTCGAACACTTGACAATGACTTCTCGGGAAGATCGTGTCAAGGCAATCGAAGTAGCTGGCTATAACACCTTTTTATTGAGATCAGAGGATGTTTACATCGATCTGCTAACAGATAGTGGTACCAATGCCATGAGTGATCGTCAATGGGCAGGTATGATGCTTGGTGATGAGGCTTACGCAGGTAGTCGCAATTTCTACAACCTGGAAAAAGCAATCCAGGACTATTACTCTTATAAACACATTATTCCCACGCATCAGGGAAGAGCAGCAGAGCACATGATGTCCCAGATTCTCATCAAAGAAGGTGATTATATACCTGGTAACATGTATTTCACAACCACCCGGTTGCATCAGGAACTCGCAGGGGGGACTTTTGTTGATGTCATCATAGATGAGGCGCATGATACTGAGAGTGAACATCCCTTTAAGGGAAATGTTGACTTTAAAAAATTGGATGACCTGGTTAAAAAGGTGGGTGCTGATAAAATTCCATATATCTGTATTGCAACAGCCGTCAATATGGCAGGTGGACAACCTATCTCACTTCAGAATATTAGGGAGCTGCGTGAATACACAACCAGGCATGGTATCGATATCGTCCATGACATGACGCGAGTCGCAGAGAATGCCTGGTTTATAAAACAACGGGAAGCTGGATATGCTGATAAGAGCGTCCAGGAAATCGTTTTTGAAATTTGCTCTCTAACGGATCATGCAACCATGAGCGCCAAAAAAGATCCCATTGTCAATATTGGTGGTTTCATGGCAACCAATAACGAAGATGTCTATCGTCAAGCTCAGAATATGGTAGTTGTGTATGAGGGTTTACACACATACGGAGGTATGGCAGGACGTGACATGGAAGCTCTGGCCATCGGTATCAAGGAATCAGTACAGGATGACCATATGCGTGCCCGTGTGGGCCAGGTTGAGTATTTAGGTGATAAACTCATCGGCTATGGCATCCCCATCGTGAGACCCATCGGAAGTCATGGCGTCTTTCTGGATGCTAAGAAATTCTTACCGCATCTCTCGCAGGATGTATTCCCAGCCCAGACATTGGCAGCGGAAATCTATATTGAGAGCGGTGTCAGAAGTATGGAACGAGGAATTATCTCTGCTGGCAGGAATAAAAAGACCGGTGACCACAACCGTCCAAAATTGGAATTGGTCCGCCTCACCATCCCTCGTCGTGTGTATACACAAGCTCACATGGATGTGGTGGCTGAATCCATTGCTGATGTTTATGAAAGAAGAATGGAGATAACGGGTCTGCAGTTCACATATGAACCTGAATACCTCAGGTTTTTCCAGGCCAGGTTTGAACCACTCAGCTAATACTGATCCCAAATTAAATATGATTGAAGCGGTTCCCATTACGGAGCCGCTTCTGTTTAGCCAAGTATCGGTTTGAATAATTACGTGCTTCAACTATTATATCGCCAACCAGGAATCAAATTATTGAATTTGATAATCTGTGACGGATAGAAAATGTTGTTTGACTCGATTCCCCATAGAAAACAGGAGTACAACATATCATGGCTGAAAAAACCAAATTATGGTATTTACAGAATTTCAACATGTTTGATGGCATGAGTCCCAAGATGATGATGGAACTTGCACAGAATACATCAATGCAGAACAATTCAAAAAAGGAAATTATATATTTTCCTGAGGACGCCTCGAATACAATTTATTTTCTCAAAGCTGGAAAAATTAAAATTTATAGACTTTCTGAAGATGGCAAGACCACCACACTTCAACTTTTAGGACCAGGCGAAATTTTTGGGGAGAGTGCTATCCTGGGGCAGGATACCCATGACAATATTGCTGAGGTGGTTGAAGATGCAGTTGTCTGTGCCATGGACAAACGAGATTTTCAGGACCTCATGGAGAAAAGCCCCAATTTGACCATGAGTGTGAATAAGTTTATTGGATGGCGTTTACGTAAGATTCAGGCCCATGTAGAGGATTTGGTCTTTAAAAGCGCAAGTCAGAGGATTATTTCCTTTCTTCACCGCTATGTGGAAACCTTTGGTAAAAAGATGGTGGACGGGTGGATGGTACGACCATTTCTTACCCATCAGGAGATAGCTGATCTCACTGCCACTGCCAGACAGACTGTGAATCAGGTTTTGAATGAGTTGGCTGAAAAGGGTGTTATCAAATTCTCTCGAAGATTTCTGCAGCTTAAAGGTGACCTTGACCAGTTGGAAACCTGATTCCAGGCTCTCTTCCACAAACATGTCTGCAACCTGACAGTCCCGCTTCATGGTGCTGTCTAGATTCAGACATGGAAAACATACATACTGATCCAGATCAGATCAAAGTTGAAATCATTGTTCGTGAAGGCTGTAACTTCAGTTATAAGACCCTAAAGTCATTAGTACAAAGTCGCGAACTATTCCCTGAAATGATTCTCAGTGTTGTGGATATCACTGATACGGCTGACAATCGTCAAACCATAGGGGGGATTACTCCCTCCATCTGGGTAAATAATAAGCTTTGGTTTCTGGGTTCCTTCTCCTTAGAAACCTTTCATTCACGATTGTCTTCCCTGTCTTCATCAAGAGGCTTAGACTAGTTGGAAAGCCCCACTGCAGGGGAAAAAGATACTACTCATTCATTTCGAGATTAGATTAAAGCTGTGAATTAATCTCGACATTCTGTTCTGAATTATGGGAGAAATATCCATGCTGGGTATTATCGGTGGTACAGGTCTGTACAATGTAGATTGGATGGAGGTTCTCGATAACCGAATCGTTGGAACCCCCTTTGGAGAACCTTCTGCTCACCTTTCATTTGGAAAAGTAGGAGATGAGGACATTGTATTTTTGCCCCGTCATGGTGAATCTCATCAATTTTTACCCTCTGAAGTTAATTATCGTGCAAATATTTGGGCTCTCAAATCAGTGGGGGTCAAAAGGGTAATATCCTTTTCAGCAACGGGAAGCCTTCGAGAGGAAATCAAACCTGGCGAATTTGCCCTACCCTCGCAATATTTTGATTTTGTGAAAGATGGACGCCCAAAAAGTTTTTTCGGAGATGGTCTGGTAGCTCACATAACCTCAGCTGAACCGGTTTGTACCATACTTCGCAATCAGATATTTAGTTCAGGGCAAACACTGAAATTGCCAATTCATAACAATTTGACCTACGCATGTGTGGATGGTCCCAGACTGGGTACACGGGCTGAAAGTTTCTTCATGAGAGATGCAGCTAAGTGTGACTTAGTGGGTATGACCAATATTCCAGAAGCCTTTCTAGCCAGGGAAGCACAGATGTGTTACTCAACGGTGGCCATCCCTACTGACTATGATTGTTGGATGGATGACCCAAGCCAGCATGTTACTGTACCTCAGTTACTTAAGCGATACAGCGAAAGTTTGGATAGTGCCATGGAGCTCCTAAAACACACTATTCAAAACCATGACCATCAGCAAAAATGTGAGTGTCATTCCAGTTTGGAGGGAGCTCTCATGTTTGATTCTACAATTCTTAGAGGTGGTCACAAAATCATGATGGATGTGTTGCTGGCTTGAAAGATTTCACCCATTTGGACTGGAGATTTAACATCGATTCTAGGATTAAAATAGTTCTAATTTGTTCTGTGCTGCTGTTGCAGACCAATTTGAATTATGCTCAGGAGATATCCACCAGAGACTGGCTCATTTCAGGCTCAGGGCTGGGGCTGGCCCTCGGACTTGAGCTTTATGGAAAATCACATTTTGTCCCTGAGACACCCCGATTGAGTTCACCCAATTCGTTTGACAGATATATGCGCGATAAAATATGGGTGGGAGTCAACAAACAGGATGGGGCCAGAGCCTGGAGTGATAGACTCATTTACGGGGTAAGCATGTCAAGTCTGCTTTGGGGACCCTTGTTGGCTGAGGACACAGAATTAGCTTTACTGGTTAATACCCGTGTGTTTGCAGCCAATAGCATCATGACCAATATTGTAAAAATTGCTGCTGCAAGAGAACGTCCTTACAGCTATTTCCAAACCCGTGAGTCAGAAGGCAAGAAAGATTATACCTCCTTTTATAGCGGACATAGTAGTGCTGCCTTTTCACAGGCTGTGGCCAATTCCATGATACTAAGTCGCAGTTATCCCCAACACGAATCTCTAATTTGGTCCACTCTATTGAGTACAGCAGGAGTAACAGCTCTTTTGCGTGTGGGCGGCGATATGCATTATTTCACTGATATTCTTACAGGAGCTTTTTCTGGATCTCTGATTGCCTGGTGGGTGACCCAGGCTGAACTAAAAAAACAGGGGATGTATGAGCGTGAAGTGAAAACATCCTTGCATATGCAGGGCACTGGCTCAAATATTGTCCTTTATCTTAAAATACCGTTGGGCTAAAACACATTTATATCGTATTTTTATAAATCAAATAGTTTGAATAGAGGAGTAATATAAAATGACTGAAAAGTTACCTGGAAAAAGTAACCAGCAATCATGGATTGCCATTGTAATCATTGCCATAGGCGCAATTTTTCTATTACAAAGTCTCAATATTATGCATTTAGGTCATTTTTTAAGCGAATGGTGGCCTGTCATTCTCATCGTAGCAGGCTTTCTAAAATTAAAGAGCGACGATCGTCGCAACGGATCAATTCTCTTTATAATTGGTCTGGTTCTCCTATCTGCAACCCTGGATTTTATAAATTGGGGCAGCATCTTTAAACTCTGGCCCCTGGCCATTCTTTATGTAGGTGTATCAATGCTGTTGAAGTCTAAAGGCAAGCCCGGTTTATCTTTCTCAACAGTTACATCTGAGGATGATGATTTTATCAATGCCACGGCCATCTTTGGCGGCGTCGAAAAGAAAATACATAGCCAGGCTTTTAAAGGAGCCAATGTAATGGCACTATTCGGTGGGGTAGAGATTGACCTGACTGATGCAAAGGCCATTGATTCAGGGTGCGTGGTTAATGTTACTGCCCTGTTCGGAGGAGCGGAGATTCGAGTACCAGATGACTGGAATGTCATTGTCACTGGAACCCCCATATTTGGTGGGGTAGAGGACAAATCCAAGGGTGGAGCAGAGGGCGCTGTTAATATTACCCTGAACTGTACAGTTGCATTTGGAGGTTTGGAGATCAGAACTTAACAAACACAATCAGAATAGAATTAATTGCAAAGGGGCTACCTCAAAAGGGTAGCCCCTTTTTTTGGTATAGGGGAATAGGGGGCGTTTACTCGCATATATGACTGTTAGTGATATGAGTGCATACAAATGGGTTACCTCCCTCTAAGTTAGTTTCAAAGATTTGGCCATTGAGCATTCGAACTAGGTCAAAGCGTTGATTTATTACACTCTTACATTGAATCTATCTACACCCTATGGGTTTTGATAGACAGGTCTGACGAAGTCCACGAACGTAAATAAGACGATTCATTCTTTTCGTTTACTTCGTTCTAAAATGAATGAGAATAAAGATTTTCTGCTCTGAGTGCTTGATAAAGTAATTGTAGAGAACGTGTTGGTTGCCATTGCTTACAATATCATGAATTTGTTGTGAAAGAAAAATGGTTGAAAAACTGGCTCCTCTAGACCCCTATATACCCAAACTCTTTTTATCTGATGAAAATGGAGCCATATCGAAACAAATCGTGACATTTTAAGGACCTCTGAACCAAACATCCCTATATACCAAAAGCTGCCACCTCAGGATTTGAGACAGCCTCTTTGTTTATCAGAACTGTTTAATCTTTACCAGTAAATCCCTTTTGTGCCCCTGCATGCTCGTTTATATTGGCGTGCTTTTTTATCCGCCTTCGCAGAATGAACTGGGTTCACCCAGAGATGAATGCGATAATTCTGCTGCGTCGCGATATCACCCTGAAAAATTGGCGGATAAACACGACGAAGTGGCTTTGACCACCCAGGCGGGTTATAGACGGGATCACGAGTTTGAATACCTGCCAGGAGTAGGTGCTCGGTAGTCCCCATGGACAATGCCCCTGTAGCTCAGCAGGATAGAGCAACGCTTTCCTAAAGCGTAGGTCAGGTGTTCGAATCACCTCAGGGGTACGAAAATTACCCATGAGGCAAGAGCCGGGGTTCGTTATTGACAATAGTAATTTTGAAGGGATATGATATCCGATGTTGACACCCAAAAAGAAACTAACTAAAAAAGAATTAAAGCACGATCCATTGCTGGATACCCTTGAGAAAGGGCAGGAGTTCTACGAGAAAAACAGTAAACAGATATTGACAAGCGCTGTGTCTGTGGTTGTTATCATCATTTTAGTCTGGGGTTGGATGAATAATCGTGAGACCACCAGAAGCGAAGCCATGCTCGCAAGCACAAAGGCCACAATAGCTGCTCTTGGTGGCATGGAGGACAATGTCCTCGCTGAACTGGAACGTGTTGTGGATGAATATGGAAACAACGATGCAATTTCTCAAGCTACCTATCAGCTTGGTGTTGCCAGGTTGCAGGCAAATGATATAAGTGGAGCCAGAGAGTTGTTTACCACATTGGCTAACAGTTCAGATAAACAGTTACAACTTGCTGGAAAATTGAAGTTGGCCTATCTCTTGGAAAAAGAAACCAATTACGGAGATGCAGCCGCACTCTATAGCCAAGTTGGTGCACAAAACAAGGGTGTTGTATCTGACTACGCCAAGCTTCAGGCTGGCTATGCGTATATCGCCGATGGAAACGTGACCAAAGCCGATAAAATTGTTAAAGAACTTTTAAATAAAAAACCTACAGGAAAATTCCTCGAACAGGTGAAATATTTAGAAGGTAAAGTGCTGGAGAAATAATTGCAATTATTGAACTTGCAATCAGGGCTCTCCCCGAATATATTTCGCCCGCAAAGTGGGTTGAATGACCCACTTTGTTTATTTGTAAAGGTATTGAAGACGCGAAGTGAATTGGACCGATGAAGAAATAAAAGCCGGAATAGAGCATTGCTTTGAAGGTGCTGAGGATATTTTCCTCGTTGATGTAACATTAGTTGCATCGCGGGGTGGTTTTCAGCTCATTGCAAAGTGTGACAGTGATTCCGGTATCACCATCGACCAATTGGCTCGTATTAATCGATCCATTCATAATAATCTTGTACTCCCCGGTTTAGATATAGAGAAGGTTTCAGTCGAAGTCACCTCACCCGGTGCGAGCTTCCCGGTTAAATTGGCCCGCCATTTTAACAGATTGGCTGGGCATTCTATGAAAATTGAGCATCGCTCTGAAGCGATGCAAAACCCCCTGGATGGCGAGATCGTTTCAGCCACTGATGAGTCCCTTACTGTCAAAGTAAAGGATGAAGAGATGGTCCTGGAGATGGTTGATGTTATTCAAGGCAAAGTAAATATGCGATGGTAGAAGGAGGATTGACCCCTTGATCAGTAAAATTATCATTGAATCGTTTATCCAGCTGGCAAAGGATAAGGATATCGACCGCAAAGAGCTGGCTGATATCATTAAAGAAATCTTTGAAGCTTTGATTCAGAAGAAATACGGAAACGTTGACAACTTTGATGTAATTGTCAATATGGATAAGGGTGAGATTGAGATCTACCAGGAAAAAGAGGTCGTTGAAGTCGTTGATGATCCCGATTTTGAAGTAGATGTCAAGACCGCACAAGAAATTGCCCCTGACCTTGAAATTGGCGATCCCTTTATTGATGTTGTAGATCCTGCGACCTTCGGACGTCGTCTGATCACATTTGCACGCCACGTCATGGCCCAGAAAATTCAGGAGTTTGAACGCGATCAGATCTATCGGGATTATTCAAGTCGCGTCGGTGAAATCATCATTGGTGAGATTCATCAAATCCGTCGTGATGCACTCTTTGTGAATATTGACAAAGCTGAACTGAAGATGCCTCGTGAAGAGCAGATTTATAGTGAACGCTATCGCCGTGGCGACAGTGTACGTGCCATTATCAAAGAGGTTCGCTCAGATAAACGCGGTCCAGAAATTATCATTTCGCGTGCCGACCCAAGCTTCCTCCATAAATTATTTAAAAATGAAGTGCCAGAGATTGAAGATGGCATCATTGATATCCGCACGCTCCATAGAGAACCAGGTGATCGTACCAAGATCATTGTTGAATCTCATGACAAGCGTATTGACGCTGTTGGAGCCTGTGTTGGTATGAAGGGTAGTCGTATTCAGGTTATTGTTCGTGAATTGAATGGCGAGAAAATTGATATCATCAACTACACGTCTGAACCACAACTGTTGGTTACCCGTGCACTATCTCCTGCAAAACCCTATCGTGTGACAATTGATTATGAAAATCATAGAGCTCTAGCCCTCTTTGAGGCTGAAGATATCTCCATCGCAATCGGTAAGAATGGGCAGAATGTCCGTCTCGCTTCAAAAGTGACAGGTTTTGAAATTGATGCAAAATCTCGCAGTGAAGTCGAAGGTCCTGTTGTGGTTGAAGTATACCTCGAAGAAGTTGAGGGTCTTCCCAAGCGAGTGGTTTCAATTCTTGCTGAAAATGGTATTGACACGGTGAATGAAGTTGTGAATACCAGCAAGGAGGCTTTGCTGAGCCTGAAAGGTCTTGGTGAGAAATCACTTGAAGAGTTCATGACGGCTTTGATGGAAAAAGTTGAAGTAAAAGTTGAAGTCATCGAGGAAGTCGTAGAAGTAGACGACTCAGATGAGGAATAAGCTTAGGTAGCTGCCACTGGAAACAGTTTTAGAATGTCTCCGGTTTTGCAGGGCTGAGGTGTTTCTGCTTAAAAGGGATGAGGAAAGAGGAACGATTGGATAAACCAAAACGAATATATCAAATTGCGAAGCAGATAAATATCTCCCATAGTGAGATAGTGACCTTTCTTAAGGATCAAGGACTTGATGTAACTAATCATATGAGTCCGGTAGACGAAGAAACTCACAATCTCATTCTCAAAAACTTTGCTTCTGATCTTTATCAAATTGAGCTTGATCAGAAAGAAATTGATCGCAGGGCCCTTGAAGAACAGCGCCGGGTTGAAGAAGAAGAACGTATCCGCAAGGCTGAAGAAGCAAAATCAGCCCGTGAGGAAGAAGATCGTTCGAGACGAGATGCCGAAGATCAACGCCGTCAAGAGATCGAAGATGCCAAGCGCAAGGCTGAAGAAGATCGTAAAGAAGTAATTGCCAAAGCCAAGCGCGACATCGAAGAAGAAGAAAATCGCAAATTAGCTGAAGCTCAGGCTGCCAAAGAACAAGAAGATCTGGACAAGCAGAAAAGTGCAAAGAAAGCTGCCAAGCCTACCATTCTCCGTCCAGGTGAAGATCCTGAGGCAAAACCTGAAGAATCTACAACTGACAAAATTATCGCCAAGAAAATTGAGCGAAAGATAAAGCATGTCGTGAAAACCGCTGCCCCTAAAGGCAGAGGCAAGCCCGTTAAGAAACGTCGCACTTTTGACCAGAAGGAAGTGGATGCCTCTATTAAAAAGGTAATGACTTCACTGGATACTACTAAAAAACGCAAACGTCGTAGAGATGGAAGACCGGAGGAAATGGCTGAGGATGCAGCCTATCGCGTTTCCGAGTTTGTCTCCGTACACGATTTTGCTGATCTCATAGAAATCGATGTTGCTGACATCATCAGCAAGTGTATGGATATGGGTATGATGGTTACCATCAATCAGAGGATTGATAAGGACACCATCGAACTCCTGGCTGAAGAATTTGAAATTGCCGTCGTCTTTGAAGACAACACGGTAACTACCATGGATGAAGAAATTGCTCTCGAAGAAGTTGATGAAGCAGATCTTGAACCTCGTCCACCCGTTGTAACCATAATGGGTCATGTTGACCATGGAAAAACCTCTCTCCTTGATTATATCCGTGAAGCCAATGTCATATCCGGTGAAGCAGGTGGTATTACTCAGCATATTGGAGCTTACTCAGTGCCAGTTGGTGACGACAAGCTTATCACCTTCCTTGATACACCAGGGCACGAAGCCTTTACTGCCATGCGTGCTCGAGGCGCCCAGGTTACAGATATTGTTGTTATTATCGTTGCAGCTGATGATGCTGTGATGCCACAAACCATAGAAGCCATTGACCATGCTAAAGCCGCAGGTGTCCCCATTGTTTTTGCCATCAACAAGATGGATGTGCAGGGAGCAGATGCCGAGCGAGTACGTCGGGAACTATCAGAACGTGACATGCTGGTGGAGAGCTGGGGTGGTAAATACCCAGATGTTGAGATTTCTGCGAAACTGGGAACCAATGTAGACGAATTGCTAGAAACCATTGCCCTTGAGGCCGAAGTCCTGGATTTAAAGGCGAATCCTTCAGGGAAAGCACGTGGAATCGTGGTTGAATCCAAACTGGATAAGGGTGTGGGTGCACTGGCAACCGTTCTGGTGAGTCGAGGGACCATCAAAATTGGAGATCCCTTTGTTTGTGGAGATTACTCGGGTCGCGTTCGTGCCCTGAAAGATGATCATGGAAGAAGAATTAAAAGTGCCGGACCTTCTACTCCTGTAGAAATTCTCGGCTTTAGTGATGTCCCACGTGCTGGTGATAATCTGATCGTCATGAAAAATGATAAAGAAGCTCGTGATGTGAGTACACAACGCCGTGCATTGCGTAGAGAACAAGACTTCAAGCGTATGCGCCATCTGACATTGGATCAAATCTCCCTACAGATATCTGAAGGAAAGGTGAAAGAAGTTCCTCTCCTCATCAAGGGTGATGTTGATGGTTCCATTGAAGCATTGGCAGATTCATTCATGAAAATGTCCACCACTGAGGTTGCAGTCCGCATTATTCACCGTGGTATTGGTATGATCAAGGAGTCTGATGTGCTCCTGGCAGCTGCCTCTGAGGCTATTATTGTTGGTTTTAATGTAACAGCTGATAGCAATGCTAAACTTTTGGCCAGGGCTGATGATGTTGAAATACGCTACTATGACGTCATCTACGCAGCAGTTGATGATGTCTATCAAGCCCTTGAAGGCCTTCTAGAGCCAGATGTGATTGAGAACGAAATTGGTAAGGCAGAAGTCACTGAACTCTTTAAAATTCCTAAAATTGGGATTATTGCCGGTTCTATGGTTACAGAAGGTGTTGTTCGCCGAAATGCCAAGGTTCGCCTCATTCGTGAAGGTGAGGCCTTGTTCAATGGTGAATTAAATGCACTCAAACGTTTCAAGGACGAAGTGAAAGAAGTCATGGAAGGCAATGAATGTGGAATTTCACTAAAGGACTTTAGTAAAATAAAAGTCGGTGACATCATGGAGTTCTATTCAGAAGAAATTATTAAACGCAAATTGGAATCTTCTGCGAAGAAAAAGTGACCTTGTCGGATAAAGTAAACTAAATGGGTATTGCAAGACAAAAACGGGTCGCAGAGGCCATCAGGGCAGCAGTAGCTGAATATCTGATATTGAACCTGGCTAATGCTACGCCGGGTTTTGTTTCTGTTACCAATGCAAAAATGACTCCGGATTTAAAAATCGCATATGTCTATTTTTCCATATATGGGAACGAAGAGGATGTTGCATTCACATTTAAAACTTTAGAGCAACACAATGGCCGCGCTCGTTTTCATGTGGGTAAGGAAGTACCTCTCAAGTATGTACCGGAGTTGAGGTTCTTCATTGATGATTCACTGGGATATGCTGATAAGATGAATCGGGTGATGAAAGATCTATGATTGTCCCCGAGCATATCATTAATATTGACAAACCCATGGATTGGACCAGTTTTGACGTGGTTCAGAAGGTCAGATACACGACCAGGATTAAGAAAGTCGGGCATGCCGGCACTCTGGATCCATTTGCCACAGGGGTCCTCATCATTTTAACAGGCAAAAATACCAAACGTCAGAGCGAATTTATGGATATGCCTAAGACCTATGATGCAGAAATTCTGCTGGGAAATAGGACGGATACTGGAGATCGCACTGGAACCATTACTGAATCTGGCACAGTACCTGACTTATCTGAAACGATGATTTTAAGTGCACTGGCTGAATTTCAGGGGGATATAGAACAGATACCTCCCATGTATTCTGCCAAGAAGGTTAATGGTCAAAAGCTTTATAAACTGGCTCGCAAGGGTAAGGTCATTGAACGTAAACCATCTATCGTGTCGATATATAATATTGAGCTCAGTTCATGGAGTTCTGATCAAATAAATATAAGAGTGAATTGCGGTAGGGGAACTTACATCAGGGTTCTGGCCGAAGATATCGCTCAAAAACTGGGCACATTAGCCCACGTAAAAGAATTAAAAAGAACTGCCATAGGTGACTATCGCGTAGAGGATGCCTTGAGCATACCAGAGTTTATTGAAAAATGGAAATTGTCCGCAGCCTAGAAGACTTTCCTGAACTGACCGGTTGCGTTGCTACCATCGGCAGTTTTGATGGTATTCATCGTGGTCATCAGTCCTTGATTGAAAGATGTATATCTGAGGCTCAGGACCGTGGATTGCCATCAGTAGTCATCACTTTCCATCCTCATCCACAAGAATTGTTGAGAGATAGCCATCGAAGACCCATCCGTTTATTGACTGGAATTGAAGAAAGAGCGTTTCTTATTGAGCATTATGCTCCTGTAGATTTTCTTCTGGTTCTTGATTTCAATCGTGGATTTTCCAGCATGGAAGCAGATGAGTTTGCTGAAAGGGTTCTTGAAGATACCCTTCGGGTCGAACATGTTGTGGTAGGCTATGATCATCGGTTTGGTCACAATCGTACCGGTGATGCTGAATGGCTATGCGAGCGTGGTAAAACCAATGGCTATGAAGTTAGCGTGGTAGGTCCCATAAATAATGAGGATGTACCAGTCAGCAGTACTTTGATCAGAGACCACATTCAATCTGATAGGTTGGATCTGGCCAATGCCATGTTAGGCCACGCCTTCACAATATTTGGCACAGTGGTCCATGGCGATGAGAGGGGACAGAGCCTTAATTTTCCCACAGCGAATATTGATCCGCATGCGGAAAATAAGTTGATCCCGAATAAGGGCGTGTATCTTGCACGGGTAAAAACAGATGAGTTTTCCAGCTTTGGAATGTGCAATATTGGGGTTCGTCCAACCTTCAAGGAAGGGACTGAGATTACAATTGAAGTGAATCTCTTCAATATCCCTGAAGGCAAAGAAAATTTGTATGAGCAAGATGTCATTCTTGAGTTCTTACAAAAATTAAGAGATGAAAAGAAATTTTCCAGTGTGGATGATTTAATAAAACAATTAGAAAACGATAAGAAAACGTGTTTAGCGATAATCGAAAATTATCGGGATGTCTGAAGGAGGACACATGTCAATAACAAAAGAAGAAAAGGCCGCTCTCGTCAAGGAATATGGCGAAAATGGGAATGATACCGGATCAACAAGTGTTCAGGTTGCTATTCTCACGACTCAGATTAAAAATCTGACAGAGCATTTGAAAGCCTACAAAAAAGACCACCACAGCCGCCGTGGCTTGCTCAAAATGGTTGGGCAACGTCGCCGCCTGCTACGCTACATCCAGAAAAGTGATGCAGCTGAATACAAAGCTTTAATTACAAAGCTTGGTATACGTAAATAGGAATTGGAGATATTTTGATTAAAAAAGAAATGATGTTGGGCGGACGCACGCTTAGTCTTGAAACCGGTCGTATGGCCAGACAAGCTGGTGGCTTCGTGCTCGCCATGTATGGTGAGACTGCTGTCCTCGTGGCAGCTACTGCATCAAAACATGAAGACAATAGCAGGGATTTTTTCCCACTGCAAGTCGAATATAGAGAAAAAGCTTATGCCGGTGGAAAAATTCCCGGTGGCTTTTTCAAAAGGGAAGCACGACCTTCTGAGAAAGAGATTCTCAGTTCTCGCATGACGGATAGACCTATTCGTCCGCTTTTCCCTGAAAATTTTAACAATGAAACTCAGGTTATGATAACTGTTGTTTCAAGTGATGGTGAGAACACAGCTGATTCATTGGGTACTATTGGTGCCTCATTTGCACTGTCCATCTCCGATATCCCCTGGAATGGCCCTGTAGCCTCAGTTCATGTAGGTCGTATTAATGGCGAACTCATTCTCAACCCAACCTATGCCCAGGCAGAAGAATCAGAAATGGATGTTACCATTACTGGTACGGCAACTGATGTGGTTATGGTGGAAGGTCAAGCCAATGAAGTATCTGAAGAAGTCATGGTGGAAGCACTTGTCTTCGCCCAGAAAGCCATTTCAGAAGTTGTGGCTTTCCAGCAGAGCATCATTGATGAGATCAAACCCGTAAAACGTGAACTCAAAGTGGATGAGACCAAAGCAGCCATCGTTGCTGATGTGGACGCATCAATTGATGAAGACATGCTTACCAAATTGAACTCAATTGTTTTGAAATTAGAACGTCAAGAAGCACGTGATGCAGCAAAAGATGAACTGCTTGCCAAATTCGAAGAAACTTATCCTGATCACCTCAAGGTAGTTGGAGAAGTTTTTAGCAATCGTCTCAAAGCCAACATTCGGGAAAGAATTATGGCCAAGGGTCAGCGCGTTGATGGTCGTGGATTGAAAGATATCCGTCAGATCACTGCTGAAGTTGGTGTCTTGCCTCGAGTGCATGGCTCAGCTCTGTTTACCAGGGGTGAAACCCAGGCATTAGTTATAACAACACTGGGTACCAAGTTAGATGAGCAAATCATCGACAATGTGGATCAGGACTATAAAAAGTCATTCTATCTCCATTATAACTTCCCACCCTATTGTGTAGGTGAGACAGGTCGCATTGGTTTTACTGGTCGTCGCGAAATTGGTCATGGAAACCTGGCTGAGCGTAGTCTCAGACCTTTCCTGCCTGGTAAGGAAGATTTTCCTTATACAGTACGTCTCGTATCTGAGATTCTCGAGTCTAATGGCTCATCTTCCATGGCAAGTGTTTGTGGTGGATCATTAGCGCTTATGGATGCTGGTGTTCCCATCAACAAAACAGTTGCTGGAATCGCCATGGGACTCATCAGTGATGGAAAGCGTTTTTCCGTACTTTCTGATATCCTTGGAGATGAAGATCACTATGGTGATATGGATTTCAAGGTCACAGGAACAAAAGACGGTATCAATGCGATCCAGATGGACCTCAAGATCGAGGGTATCAGTGCTAAACTCATGACCGAAGCTTTGATTCAGGCAAAAGAAGGTCGCGAGCACATCATTGACATCATGGAAGCTGCCATGCCAGCTGCACGTGAAGAACTTTCCCCACATGCTCCTAGATTCATTACTATCAGAATCAAACCTGATCAGATTGGTGATGTCATTGGACCACAGGGTAAAATCATCAAAGCCATCCAGGCTGATACCGGCGCAACTGTGGAGATCGATCAGGAAGGTATTGTGTTTGTCTTTGCAGAAACTGCAGAAGGCGCAGAAGCCGCTGCTGAACGGATTAACGGAATTGTCCGTGTACCCGTTGCAGGTGAAGAGTTTGATGCCAAAGTGGTACGCTTAATGTCATTTGGTGCTTTTGTAGAATTTTTACCAGGCAAGCAGGGACTGATTCATATCAGCGACCTTGAATATACCCGTGTAGAAAAAGTTGAAGATGTTATCAATATCGGTGATACCGTCAGAGTTAAATTGATGGAAGTCGATGACAGTGGTCGCTACAACTTGAGTCGCAAAGCACTTCTCGAAATGCCAGAAGGTTACGTTGAACCACCAAAGAGACCTCGTCCAGCACGTGATAACAATCGCGGTGGTGGCAGAGATCGTGGCGGTCGGGATCGCGGACCTCGTCGGGATAACAATCGTCGGTAAATTGCTGAAGTGACCTCACTTCGTAAGCAAACGACACTATCGAACGGACTGACCATCGTTACTGAAACGGTGGACACAGTCCGTTCGGTGGCTTTAGGCATCTGGGTGAGAGCAGGCAGTCGCTATGAACCTGCACCCCTGGCTGGCATCTCACATTTCCTGGAGCATACAGTTTTTAAAGGTACCAAAAATCGGTCTACCTTTGAAATTGCATCCTCTCTGGAGAGCGTGGGTGGCCACCTCAATGCCTTTACCACCAAAGAGTACACTTGCTATCATGCCAGATTTCTCAGCGAGTATCTGGAAGAGGCCGTTGACGTACTCTCAGATTTATTGCTCCATCCAACTTTCCCTTCAGCCGAAATAGAACGAGAAAAATCCGTTGTTCTGGATGAATTGCGCGATAGCAAAGATGTCCCGGAAGAATTGGCTTTTGATACTTTTGAAGAATTCCTTTATCCCGATAATTCAATTGGGAAGCCCATTCTGGGAAATGAGACTTCTATTAAAGACTTCACACCTGAGGCCTTGACAACATATCTGGATAGAAACTACAGCCCGGAGAATACAATTATTGTGGCTGCTGGCTTTGTAGATCACCAGGATCTGGTGAAATTAATTGAAACCCGATATGATCGACCTGGATCAGGGGTAAATATTTTTGAAGCTATCGACCCCTCAAGCTATAAACCAGGTAAGGAAGTCAGAACCAAGGATATTCAACAGAGTCATCTCATCACCGGTTTGCCAATATTCTCGGTATTTGATGAACGACGGTACGATATCGCCGTATTAAATTCAATCCTTAGCGGGGGAATGAGCTCCAGGTTATTTCAGAACATTCGGGAAGCCCACGGTGTTGCTTATCAAATATTTTCTTTTGTGAATCTGTATCGTGATACAGGGTCATTTGGTGTTTATCTGGCCACAGATCCAGCAAAACGTGATCTTGCTGTTGAGTTAAGTCTTATAGAGCTTGAAAAAATGGTCAATGATCCTGTCAGTGATGCTGAACTGGAAATGGTCAAGGCTCAATACAAATCCGGGATAGTCATGGGTGACGAATCCATGGAGAGACGTATGATGCGACTGGGTCGCCAGCAGATATATTATGGTGAAAATATTGATCTAGATAAATTTCTCAAAAAGATTGAAGCGATTGATGTCCATAGAATTCAAGTCTTGGCACGAGAATTGTTCAATCCAGATATGTTTTTTACAAGCATTTTGGAACCGGCCAGCGCAGTCTAGAGGACAGTCCCCAGGGGATTTCGAGATTTTCGAGTGTGGACATGCACAACCGTCCAATCATTATCATAAGGAGGCGAATATGATCGTCGGAGTACCTGCAGAAATTAAAACAAATGAAAATCGTATTGCGATGACTCCAGGTGGGGTTGAATCGTTGGTCATGAATGGTCACAAAGTCCTCATTGAGGACAATGGTGGTATCAACAGTGGTTTTACCAACGAGATGTATGAGGAAGTCGGAGGGACCATAGAAGCCGATGTTGATAAGATTTGGGCTGATGCTGATATGATCGTCAAGGTGAAAGAACCACAACCAGTTGAGATAGCCAGAGCTCGTCCAGGTCAAATTGTATTTACTTATTTTCACTTTGCTGCTGATGAAACACTTACCAGAGATTTTCTTAAAACCAATGCCTGGGCGGTTGCTTATGAGACCGTTGAAGACAGAACCAAAAAATTACCTCTTCTTGAGCCCATGAGTGAAGTAGCCGGGCGAATGGCTACACAAGAAGGAGCCAAATACCTCGAGCACACCAGTGGTGGTCGTGGCGTTTTATTGGGCGGAGTTCCCGGTGTAAAACCTGCAATTGTGTTAGTCTTAGGTGGTGGTACCGTTGGTACCCACGCCACCAAGATCGCTGCCGGTATGGGTGCCAATGTCACCATCATGGATATTGATCTGAATCGCCTGCGGTACCTGGATGATATTATGCCCAAGAATGTGAGCACAATTTATAGTTCACCTGCCAATATCCGCGAATTATTGCCAGCAGTTGATCTTGTGATAGGAGCAGTACTGCTTCCTGGGGCTAAAGCTCCAAAACTTATCACCCGCGAAATGCTTAGTGAAATGAAGCCGGGCTCAGTTATTGTTGATGTAGCTGTTGACCAAGGTGGTTGTGTTGAGACTTGTAGGCCCACGACGCATGAAAATCCAACCTTCATGGTTGACGGTGTGCTACATTATTGTGTTGCCAATATGCCTGGCGCTGTACCCTATACTTCCACGAAAGCCCTAACCAATGCAACTTTACCCTATATAATCAAATTAGCCAATAAAGGTGTCAAGGAAGCATTGAGAGCAGACGAAAACTTTGCACTTGGTTTAAATATGGTAGACGGTAAGGTTACCTGTGAAGCAGTAGCTGAAGCTTTTGGTCTGGAGTATACTCCCG
Organism: Candidatus Neomarinimicrobiota bacterium; assembly: GCA_016784545.1. Lineage (NCBI taxonomy): Bacteria > Pseudomonadati > Fidelibacterota > Fidelibacterota bacterium. The sequence goes on along the minus strand of JADHUM010000038.1, from coordinate 940 downwards.
TTTCAAAGGTGTTGAGCTAAAGTTTGGCCTTCCCCGTTTATAACAGGGGTCTTGTGTATCACAAGGTCTCTGAAGATTATGAGTGGGGAGTTACAACAACGACACCTCGCCAGTTTAGAGCCCAAATGTTGGCACTCCAGCATTTGGGCTTTTCGTTTTCAAATATTAAAGACTATGATGATTCCCAAAATCAGATACTGGTCACTTTTGATGATGGCTATTCCTGCATCAACGAATTCGCAGTACCCATTCTGGAAACAGTTGGCGGAGTTGCAACCGTGTTCGCTATCACAGACTATGTGGGTAAGAAAAATAGCTGGGACTATTTTCCTGAAAGCAGACAGATCAGCCACATGAATTGGTCTGAACTCCGCAGCTTACATGAGAAGGGGTGGGAGATAGGTTCTCATGGGAAGACCCATCGTCGTCTTATCGCCATGGATACAAACGAAATCAGAAATGAATTGCTGAGCTCAAAAAAAAACATTGAAGATCGAATTGGGAGTGAGGTCACGACCTTTTGTCCACCATTCAACGCCTGGAATTCAGACCTGATATCCCAGATTGAACAGGCTGGGTACACCCAGGTCGCCATTTCCTATCCCCTTACGGGATTGCCAAAATGGGCCGGCCGTTTTGTTCCTCGCCTGGGGGTTTACCTCCATGATAGTATGCCACTTTTCCAGGCAAAAATATTCGCCAATCCTTTGGCTCCCCTGGAAGTATTACAGCAACAATTGATTAACATGGCAGGGGATGGCAAGATTCTCGAGAGTTGGCTTAAGCCCGAGTATTAAAAAACACCCGAATTAAGAGGCTGTGTGAAAACGGGGGTCCAATAGAGGATACTTAGTTAGGGTTTCGATCCCGCGACTAGACAGATCATGCGTAACCTTTTGATAATAAACTAGATAAGTTGTATTTATTCTTGTTATTAATT
>JADHUM010000037.1 GCA_016784545.1 Candidatus Neomarinimicrobiota bacterium | reverse complement strand
GCCGCTATAGCAACTTTTGCCTTGAAACTAGAACTGTGATTACGTCTTTTTCGCTTTGTCATGGTGTCCTCCTTCTGGACTTATATTAATCCGGAGTCTACACCTAAGCCACTGTCCAGTTTTTGGGGTCCACCTCTCATGCAATAAATAAAACAATATCAGCACCTTAGGTGCTAATTCATTTCATTTCATTTGATTTAAACATAATATGGGGTGAGGCCTAGTCATACAAGCACTAAAAACGTCACAAATATAACATTTCGCCTTGATTTGATCTCAATCACCCGCCAAGCATTTTCATCCCTACAAAAACATTTTAACTATATCCAAAACACACCCTAATATTCTAATGCAGGTATGAGATTTCGCCATGTTATTGTTAGCCTCTCAGGGATAATTATTATCCCATCACACACATAGTATAGCTCAGCGTAATAATTATATTGATCAAGGTTATTATTTAATTCACATGTTCCTTATTGTTACGAAAGTAAATCATTTGCCCCCAATCACACTCATATCAACTCAGCGCATTAATAAGTCCTATAGCAAGACACTCCTGTTTAAAGATCTATCTCTTAATATCCACTCTGGTGAACGCATTGGTTTGATCGGTCCCAATGGAGCCGGCAAATCCACCCTGTTAAAAATACTGGCAAATCTGGAGCAAATAGACCAGGGAGATATTTCCAGCAGCTCGGGCCTGCGAGTATCCTACTTGCCCCAGACCGACATCCTGGATGAGCAACTGTCTATCCGCGACATCATCTCCCAGCATTTCCCTGAACATCTCGCCCATTGGGAAATTCAGAAACAGCTCAAGGACATTCAGATTCAAATGCAGTTTTCAGACCTTGATAAACTCGCCGGCAGCTTATCCGGGGGATGGAAAAAACGGGTTGCTCTGGCGTGCATCCTGGCCCAGGATAATGATTTGGTGCTGCTGGACGAACCGACAAACCATCTGGATCTCCAGGGGATTCTCTGGCTGGAATCCTTTCTTCAAAATGCCCGGTTCACATTCATCATGATTAGCCATGATCGCTTCATTTTGGAAAATACCTGTAACCGTATCATGGATCTGGACCGACGGTACAAACAGGGCTATCTCAAAGTCGAGGGCAACTATTCTCGCTTCCTCCAGGATCAGGAAAAATATTTAAATGACCAACTCATGGAAGAAGCAGCCCTCTCCAACAAGGTTCGGCGGGAAATTGACTGGCTGCGTCACGGACCCAAAGCGCGGACCACCAAAGCTCAATATCGGATTGACAAAGCCTACGACATGATCGATGATCTCGCTGAATTAAAGGGTCGCAATAACCTTCAGACAGAAGCGGGACTAAAATTTGAAAGCGGGGACAGACGCTCGAAAAAACTGCTCCACGCCAGGGGGATCAGCAAAACCAGAGGGGGACAGCTCCTGTTTAAGGATTTTGATCTCTTTCTCTCTCCCCGCATGAAAATCGGCATTATGGGAGTCAATGGCAGTGGCAAGAGTAGTCTCATAGATGTGCTGAGAGGCGAGTTGAAGGCCGACACGGGAGAGGTTGAACGGACACAGGGTATTAATCTGGTTACACTGGATCAGGCCCGCCATCTCCCTGATGAGACCTTATCGCTGAAACAGGCTCTGGCCCCTGATGGGGAAATGGTCATATTCCATGGCAACCCCATGCATGTCAGCGCCTGGGCCCAGAAATTTCTATTCCAGAAAGAGCAGTTGGAACTTCCCATTTCCCAATTGTCCGGGGGAGAAAGAGCCAGGGTCTTACTGGCCAAGATTATGTTGGAGACATCTGAAATCCTCATTCTGGACGAACCAACCAATGATCTGGATATCCCCACGCTGGAGGTTTTGGAAGAAAGCCTGTTGGAATTTACTGGTGCCCTCTTGCTGATTACTCATGATCGCTATTTAATAGATCGGGTATGTGATGAGATTATCTATTTGGCTGGTGATGGAACCGTGAAGATCTTTGCCGATACCTATCAGTTGACAACTTATCAAAAGTCAATCCACATAGTGAATGAACCTGTTGAGGCTCGCAGACCCAGCAACAACAAACTCCAACGCCAGCAACTTAAAACTCTACGCAAACGTTTTAATAAAACTGAAAGAGATATTGGTAAGTGTGAACAAGCGATTGCAAAATTGGAAGCTGAACTTCATAACCCTGAGAATGCCTCTGATCCGGGTAAACTCTCAGAGCTCTCACAGAATATTGAAAAGCTTAACCATGAGATTGATACCCTTCTGGAAGTCTGGGAAAAAGTGAGCGACGAGATCACCGAGATAGAGAGTTAGTGAGTTTATGAGTTTGTATGTTTGTGAGTGATAGTCAGTTCGTCATCCCGAGCACTTCGACCAAACTCAGCATAGACTTCATCGAGGGACTTGGTCACCAAATACCAACCACTTAACGCTTTAACTTTGATAAATATACTACATCCACTGAAATTTAACACGTATTGGCTGATCAGTAGATAGACGCCCCTGGACTCCGCTCGTGGTGACGTATCCAAAATTAATTATGAGCGAGGCAGAGCAGTTTTCCGGCAGATTCGATCAAAAGGACAATAGCTACAGGCATGTTTCTCATCCCGTGTGGTCAGTGGGAAATGATTGTCCGCCAATGACTGCGCATAGCCAAGAGTTTCAGAGATGATGAGGTCGACTGTCCAGTCAGCTTCACCACCAATGGCCAGCCTGTCCCTGGATTTTGGCGATACGTTAGTCATCACGGGATGATCAGTATTTACATCCCCGATGTATCCCTTCAATCCAATTGCATTGTCCCTGAAGCCCTTGATCTGCTCGTAGGTCAAGACCACATCCTTGTCAGGATACTGTGCTTTGAGAACCAGATAGTAAAACAACATCTGACTGGTCCAGAGTTCTTTGCTTTCCTTAATATCAACTTTACCTGTTTTATAGTCCGTGGCCCATACATGTGCTTCGGAAACCAGGATGCGATCAATTTTTCCACGGAGTGAAAGTTTAATTGCTTCACCTTTGATTTCATAAGCTGGCCAGGAGAGGGCATCCTCCATATCTCCAAAGGCTTGCTCATGCAGTCCTGTATCACGGAAGGCAGGGAGCAAATCCAGTTCAATTTTCAAGAGGGCGGAAATCAGATTTTGTTCCACATCGTGAAAGTTTTTGAAGTATAGTTCACCCCATTTGTTATGGAGTAAATCTGCCTCCAGATCGATTTCTTTTTCAGCAAGAAGCGTGGTTGCAATCTCTTGAAGTTTTTCAAGGGCGGCAGAGAAATTTTCGGCGGCCAGTAAAAAGCCACCATCAAGCCCAAAGCGCTCCAACACCTGGTGAACCAGATTGCCCACTTCAATTTCTTCACGCTCTGCAATATTGGTCTCAGCCGTCTCCAGGCGAAGTTTACGACTATACCAGTATCGCTGAGGACATTTCACCAGTTCATCAAAAGCAGAAGCTGAGATATGATTAAATTCCCTTACTTCATGATCATACAGTTTCCCCTGCCACTCTTCTTTTCCCGGGGCCTGCTGTAGCTGATTGTGTCGAATGCTTCGGGGAGATGATGCTGCTGGAATAAGCTTCCTAGCAAGTTGCGTATATTGCTGATCGCGGGTTAAAACCTTGAGTTCCGGGTAATCCACCTTTTCTAAATATTGACAAAACGTACTTTCCTGGAGAGCTGCTCCATCAGAGTTATAACCAGGAACAGTAATGTGGAGATGATCGGGGGGAAAGTTCAGCCACTGTTTGAAGAGATAAAGGTTTAGAAACCACGGGTTCAGGGCGGCAGGTTTAAGATAGGGATTGATATTCACTGACAATGGAAACTGACCCTCAGTCAGTCCCATAACAAATAAATGGCCTGATTTCAAATTCAGCGTATCCAGAAGCGAAATGACATCGATACCAAAACCCTGGGAGGAGGAAGCCACTTCAACGCCCCTCAACCGCTCCCGCAATTCTCGATTCAAGTCACCCAGGCTCCCCTTTCTACTTAAATATCTGTCCCAATCATTGCGTAGCCCCAGAACGGCATTCTTTAATGATGTATATGCTTTTGAGGCGACTGTGCCTGGATCCAATCGATGAGCAAATTGAAAATCCTTGAGTACGTTAAGTAGCCAATCCGCTGCATCCACCAAACCCAGGGGTTGTCCGGTTTGCCAGGTGTCAGATAGAAATTGAAGCAGTGATTTCGCGGTTTCCTGAAGTTTGGGATGTGACACCATCTCAGGTAATTTCTCACTGACCTGAGTGACACCTAGTTTGCGCATTTCAATATCAAGTTTTAATCTGGCATACCCCTCTGCCCCACTGGGCAGCACTAAAGGATGGAGCCAGACAGACATGGCCAGATCCCAGGATATCTGTTGTCGGAGTCGACCCTGTATGAGGGTGAAGGCCAGTTGAGTAACCGGTCGCTCCATGACCGGCTCACGCTTGCTTAAGCGCACTGAAATTCCCTGTAAATCAAAGACCCGCTTGATAGCCGGGACATAGCGTTCCATGGAGGAGACAGCAATACGAATATCTGAGGGGGCGATGTGATTGGTGATCAATTCTCTGATTTGAGCGCCCACCAGGACTGCCTCTTCATAAATGGAAAAGCAGGAGGTGAAGCTGTGCAGTTTCTCCTGAGAGGGCATCTCTTCCTGGGACATCCACCTATCAATTGACATATCAAAACCTGCCACGGGCTGCCCGCCCTGGAGTGGATCAAAAAAGATGAGGTCATGATCATTAGACAGGTTTCTTAAGAAGTCGTAATCTGATGGAGAGGTGGAGTGAATTGAATTGACAATAATCTTACGGGGGGAAGGAAGATTGCTTATCTCTGATTTTTGCCCAGGTATCTGTATCGAGTGTTTTTTGCACCACTCTAAAAATTCTGAGAAGAGTGACTGCTTCCCCTCAACTACCGCTTCGCCCCCCGTAGCCTTATAGAAGGCTTCTGCCATGCGATTGATGACACCCCATTGCATTCGTTTACCAGAGAGTTGAGCAATGCCCAGGCGGGTCAGGTATGGTGTGAGTCGGCGACCGGCTGGTTCTGTCATTTTCCGAACATCACCCAGGGTCATTATTTGGAGTCGGGGATGGTTTAAGCCTGCTTTTGCCAGAGACTGGCCCAATACTTCGCCACTGTTTTTTGTTGGCTCTATGATGAGGATTTCTGATAAATCATCCTGTCGATTCAAAACGTCTATTAAATGGGGGTTCAAATCTTGGGCCCCTGGCATGACTGGCTGCAAGCCCTGGCCCTGCTCCCGGGTAGCCAGACCTGAAAAATATAAATCTTCCTCAAACTCTATGGGAATAAGCTTGTCAAAACGGTTGAAGTAAAGTTCTCCCCGAGCTTCAATTCCATACAAGTTTTTAATCATCCAAAGATAGGTCTGAATTTGATACCAATAGGCATGTTGCTTTAACTTCTCCAGCGTGGGTAAAACTTTATCAGTCTTATAGTCAAGCACAACCCACTCATCTCCGTTTTGATACAGCAAATCGACAATACCCGATACCTTAAACACATGAGTTTTGCTTTGCAGATATCCAAAGACTGGCAATTCTGGTAATCGGTTAACACCAGGAATCGATGCCAGCTCTCGTGAGAGAGCACTTTCACGGTATGTGTTGAGACATTCATTAAGGTCAGTGAGGAAGGGTCCTTGCGTATCTGGATCAATAACCCCTTCGTCCTCCAGAAACAGTTTGATTTCCAGTTCATGATTCTCGGGCTGATACCATTCCATTTCCATGGCTCTGTGGAGGAGGCGGCCAAATGTAAGGGCCGAGGTCTCCAGTCCTAAATCATCTCCGACCTGCCGTTCATCCGACCCGGCGTAATGACTCTGATCCATCCATGTCATTATGGTATGGGGAGAAATTTCGGAGTAAATCCGGGGCTGCATGATGGGGTCAATCGAGGTGATCGCTTGACCTGTTGACAGTGGTTTAGCTGCTTCAGCGTGGAGAATCTCTGACCCCAATGTGAGATCATAGACAAGCGCTTCATCTGATCTTTGTTGCCATTCCTTTTTTAAAGCGTGAGGATCGTTTAGAGCCAGTTCCTTATCTATATCCACATCAAATACAGGTTGAAGATACCGGCTCCAGCGTGAATTGGAGAAAGCTTTGGTTTCAGGTTTAATTTTTGCGACGAAACCTATGCCATACTTTGCACGGGTCACCGCGACATAGAATAATCGCTTGTCTTCAGCTTCCTCCTCGGCCTTTGTTTGCGCCTTTATGCGCTCATACATTCTGGTTTTGTGACTGGCGTGTTGGGAGTCCAGAGTTATTCCGACCTGCCAGTTAATTCCATCCCGGCCAATAAAGATTCCGCTGGTATTGCTGGGATTCGGGGACTCCATTCCCGGTAAAATGACAACTGGAAATTCCAGACCCTTGGCTTTGTGAATGGTGAGAATTTGAACTCTGGCCGCACCTGGCAACTCAGCTTGACTGGCGTCCCCATGTTGAATCTGATACTTCATGTATTCATGAATTTCACGCATACCCAGACCATCCAGAGAAAGCTGGTGAATCGTATCGATGATTCGATCCAGATTTGCTAACCTCAGGAGTCCCCCGGTTTCAGATATCCAGCTCAGTCTTCTCTCATCCTCAGATATGATTCTATCCATAAGCCGATCAAGGGGTTCGCGGGCACTGGCCTGTTGCCAGGCTCTGAGCGAATCACATATCTCAGGATTCAATTGCTGCAGTCCTTGCCAGACCCAACCCGATCCGCTGGATGCTCCTGTAACATCCTTCAAGCGCTGGATATCGGCATCCTTCATCACAAAAAAGGGGCTGCGTAAAACACCTATCAAGGCCAGGTCATCCAGGGGGTTGACCAGCACACTGATCAAATGGTAAATGTCATAGCTCTCTTGTTGTTTGAATAATCCCTTACTCGAGAGCACCTCAAAAGCTATCCCCCTCGAAGTAAATATTCTGATGTATTCCAGGATGGGCGTAAAGGCTCTGAGCAGAATTCCAATGGAGGGTCCCCGTTTTGGTTCCAGTCCATGATCTGCAATCCAGTTGAGCCACTCATGGGTCATATCTGCTGTCTTGATTATATCAACCGGGTACCCTCTCGAGGCCTCATCATCCAGTACCACATGGATTGAACAGCGTGATATATCGGCCTTATGATTAGCTTTTAATATGCTTTTCGCTGCACTAGTCTTACGAAACACCGTTTCATATAATTCAGTTTTTCCGCGGTCTTTTTCTCCTGGAAAGGCTGAACTGATAAGCGGATTCACGACTGAGGAAACATAACTTTGAGAGGAGCGATAGGTTTCATCCGCTGTGAGGCACCATCCGCCACCGCCAGCGAAAATATTACGAACTCGGTTCATCACCTGTACATCAGCCTGGGTAAATCTGTAGATAGACTGCTTGGTGTCACCTACTATAAACAACCCATGATTACGGAGTATTCCCTGACCGGCTTCAGCAATGAGCCTTACAATATCCCAGCGGACATCGTTGGTATCCTGAAACTCATCAAAAAGAATATGCTGGTAACGCTGTCCATAAATGGCAGCGACTTCTTTGTTTTCCAGCACCTCGCGAGTTCTTAGCATAACTTCATTAAAGCTGAGAATTCCCTCACGGCGCAGGCGCTGATTGAGTTCCTCAAGATATCCCATAAAGAATTTTGCCAGATGATGATTAACCAGGCAGGCATTAACATCCCACCTGCTGGGTATATCCTGCATCAAGGTATCATATGGAACCAGAAGCTCAGCTTTGTCTTTGAATGCTCTCAATCGAGATCTTAATTCATCCCGAAAATCCTCAGGCCAGACAGACGACAATACTGAAGGATTTTTTAAATAATTACTTCTATTCTGAGTTAGGGCAATACGGCGGGTGAATTCAAACAACTCCAACCCGTAGCGATAATCATCTTCAATTGGACTTTTTAAAAAACTCAAAAGATCCCGCAATGAAAGGTACTGTGGATTGGTGGTATCCAGTATCTCCTCTTCAGGGGGAAGTCTATCAACCAATTGAATCAAGGCAGCTTCAATCTCATCCAGCACATCAGGGAGTGGGTTTCTCTTTATAAATTCGGATTGGAGTTGATCAGCTGGCGTGCTGCTCTGGTGTTTCAACCAATTTGTCAACAGCTGAGCATGCGATTGGAATTGCTTGATATATTCACTGATGTGCCATACTGAGAGGTGTTCAAGTAGAATTTGCAAATCCGGGTCATTGCTGCGACTCCGCTCCCCCAGATATTTTTCCCAGGTCTCAAGCTCCATCCGCTGAGTGTCGGCTTCATCCTGGATCCTAAATTCTGGATCAATTTCCAGTCGCTCTGCTTGTTCACGCAGGATTTGTGCACAAAACGAATCTATTGTTGAAATGGCATTCTTCGAAAATGTGGAGCGAAAATGCATTTTGGTCTTTTGTGAAGCTGATCGCAAATAGGAACCAAATCCCGCATCGACATTTTCCAGAGGCTCATCATTAAGCAGTTTATTCAAGTCCTCATATATCCGGCCAGCCATTTCGGCCGCTGCCTTACGAGTAAAAGTTATCACCAGGATATTTGAGGCATCTTTTGGGGAGTGAACTGAATCGTCTTGCGACTTCGCAAATTCATTCATAATGGCTGAATAACGTTTAGAGAGCAGCCATGTTTTTCCGGCTCCAGCACAAGCTTCAATAAAAACGTTTTTATCGAGATCAAATACTTTACTTAAATCAATACTCATACTGTTTTAATTTTGGATAGATGCATCTGCATTAAACACAAATACGTATTGTAAGCTGTGGTTTGATAAAGTATAGCGGTCAGGGTGTTTGATCAATAATCGCAAGGAGCCTTTGTGAGAAGTCTGGTTTCAAATCCTCCAGATATTTTGCCACACCCGGCATGGCGCATATTCTGTGGACAGCCTCCTCCAATGCTAATATCTCTCCTTCTTCAAGATCACCTGCATCAGCTTCATCACACTGGGATTCAAAGCCCTGGAAGGCTGCAGTCACCATTAGAGTCATACGCACTTCTTCATCAGGACTGCTCGCCTCTATTCCTTTGGCCAACTTCGCCCATAGCAAAGGTTGATCCATAAAACCCTGCATAAAGTCTTCGGCTTTATCGCTACTAGACTTTTCCTTGGTTCCCCGCATCAATTTTGTATTATTGTATATTTTGTAAGCAAGAATTATAAATAAAATAATTGTGACGACTGCTGCAGATATGTCAATTATGGTCATGCTTTCCTCTCAAGCAGTTAAATTTATGCACATGCTCGGCTTTAAGTTTTAACAAAGAATTAACACAATAAAACTTAAAACTGTTGGACTAGCTGGTAAACAGGTCCAGTATGTTTCCGAGAGAACTTGTCTCAGATTTATATATCTCAGTATACTTGCAATTCACGCAGGTAACTGTTGTAAATTTTTTATTCTGGACATCAAATATTTTGGAAAGTCCGCCACCAGTCGCTGCGAACTGCCCTGTTTCATATTCATTGTTTTTACATTTTGGACATTGCCAGTTACTATGCTGCATGAAGTCATCCCTATTATTCTTCCTTTTGAGGAATCTAACAATCCAAAAAAACTACCACCTCAAAATTGTCAGAAGTGGATGAATGTAGTTAATTGAACTCCAATCTACAATACTCATGCTTCATCAGGCGAGGCACATATTTTCAGGCCTTAGAAGGCTTGAATTGAACCAGTATTGCTCCCAGAGCGGCAATGGCCATTCCGATTCCCTCCTGAGTAGAAATCCTTTCACCCAGAAAAAACCAGGCAAGAAAGGCAATTTGAATCAGCATGGTTCCATTAATGATACTGGATTCCATGGCAGATATGGAGCGGAGTGTGTGATTCCAGAGCGTAAATGCAAATGCCGTATTCACCACTGCCAACCAGATGAGATAGAGCCAATTCCGGAAGTCAATTATGGGGATTCCTGAGTACAGAAAACCGGAGAACAATAATATGATTGAGCCAACGCCCATACTGATAAATGTGATGACTACAGGACTGATATCCTTCTGTCTGTTAATATCGCGTCCCAGAATACCTGCTCCCGAATTAGCCAGGACCCCAAATGTCATCACCAGCAAACCCAACCCTTGATTCCCTTCAAAAGAGATGGGGAAAAAGTAAAAAATGATTCCAATTATAAATATACCAGTACCCAGCCATTGCAGGCGACTGGGAATTTCATTGATAAACAGGATGCCCATAATTGCCACGACAATTGGAGTAAAATTTAACATCAAGCTTACACTCACAGCAGGGAGCAGGGACAAACCTAAAAACTGCGTGCCTTGCGTCAGGGTGTAAAATACAAATCCAAGCAGGATTAACTTGCTCCACTGCTTTGAAGAAAGACCCCTGATTTCATCGGTATATTGTTTTTTAAAGATAAAGGGTAAAAAGCACAGGAAGGCCAGGAAATATCTCAAACCAGCGTAGGTGATGGGAGGTATGTCTGCCAGTCCCCATTTGATAATGATAAACGAAGTCGACCATAAAAAAGTAACGAGGAGTGCCTGGAGAATGGCAAAAATATGTGGTTGCTGTTTAGCATTCATCTCAAGTGCTGTTCCGTTCATGTTCTAATTGGTTTACTCTTTAACTCCCAGAAACTGAGGCGTTACGCAAATATTTTTAAATCTACAGATGTGGCTAACAAAACTCCAATCCCATAAGCCACCAAAGGGTCAAAAATCACTCCCAACAAATAGTTGTTGAAATACTGAGACAAGCAAGCGCGAGTTCCATAATTACAATTTAAAACGACTTTGCGAGCCTCTTGTAACAAGTCAGGGAATCAAAGCATTTTGACAGAAAGTTACATGATGGGGAGTGAAAAAGTAAAGGTTGTTCCTGCCTTTGGCTTTGAGGTGAAGTGAACATCCCCTCCCAATATATTTTCTCCAAACAGTTTCATGGAGAAGGTGCCCAGCCCTCTGCCTGACTGACCTTTGGTGCTGAAATTTCGCTGAAATACTCTCAGGCGGACATCCTCAGGAATGACTTGATTATTATGAACATTGATGCTCACTCTATTGGTCTCAAGCGCATGTGAAACATGTACGGAATCACCTTCGTCTGATGCTTCCAGTGCATTAGTAATCATATTCGCAATTACTCTCTCCATAAGCGATACATCCGTTGTGATAATAAAATCTTCAAAATCTTCAGCATAAACGAGGTGCTTATTTTTGCTAGCCGGATGTTGAAGGAAAAGGGTCATCATGTCTTCCCGAATCTGACCAAGCGAAGTATTTTGTTGCACTAGATTATTGTAATCTGCACCACTCTCCAGCAAAAATCTCTGAATTTCAACGGCCTTCTGCAATCGCAGGGAAGAACGACGGACAATATCAACCATGGGGGATTTGTTCTCATCACGAGCTAAAATTTCACTGGCTCCAACCAGACCAGATAGCATGTTGTTGATATCGTGGAAAAAGGTTCTTTCAAGCGCAGCTCTTTGCTGTTCGAGAGTAATATCTCTCAGAAAAAGCATGATATATCGAGTGTTTTGAATAACTGCTGGGTGGGACCGAACCTTCAGAACAAGATCAACATCGCTCCCGTGATTATTTGCTTTTAAGGCACAAATCTCCTCAGTAGGCTCGTTGCTCTCCAAACTACTCACAATAGCCTTAGCTGCGCCACAGGTCGAACAATATTTAGTCGTCCCACATCCTGCAGGGGCACCACTGGCATGAATACAATCCAGAGCGTTACCCGGACGTAAACCCAGAGCTACTATTGGATCCTTCACACCCAACATTTTCAGAAAGGAATCATTGATAGAAATAATCTGACGTTGCTCATTTAGAACGGCCAGCAACCCGCCAACCGTTTCCATCAATCCCTCAATGAAGAGGCTTTCTGATATTATGGAATGCTGTTGGTGCAGTTGTTCTTCAGTCGCTTTTTCCGCGGGTGCAAAATAACTATCCATTTGATGCATCCTCCCCGAAGGTTTTAACTGTATCTCATAATATGCACATTGGCATGTTTTAAATTAACATGAAAAAAATGACCATCATCAAATTGATTTAGCGTTTTTTAAGCTTTCAAGGACCTCTTCAATCGAGGGAGTCACTTTTTCATCCTTATATTGTGCAATCCTGTCGTAGATATCCCTCGCTGAGAGGTGAAATCCAGATGGTTGCCCTGCACGCTGGAGGGTGGCTGCAATTTCTTCCATCTCACCTGAAAACCTCCACGCTTTTAATGTCACCCCAGTGATTCGATTGATAGTGCGCTGGGCAAAATCTGATCCATTCCTGGACCATTGTTTTTCTAATTCTGATCGAATGCCCAGTTCATCTGCCGTCGCCATAATTGAGCACAATAGAGCAGTGGTTCCTTTGGTATATCCAGCAAAGCACATTTTGATGGCCGAAGCCTTCCCTACCTCAGTCCCCATAACATTCGTCTCCAGGGGTCCTCCTTGAAAACAGGCTGCCACTTCAGCAGCTTTGGCCCCGGCCAAATGAAGCCAGGTGCTTTCAGGCTCCCAGGCTGGACCGCCGATGATCCCCCCATCAACAAAATCAATATCTCTTGAACTCATCAAGTGATGAATGGATTTAGCCTTTTCTGGAGAGATGGCATTTACATCAGCGTAGATACCTCTAAATGAATATTCAAGTACTTGACTGGCAACATTCTGGGCAGCGTGAGGGGGGCAAACTGAGACAATAACATCAGTTGTTTCACAAAGGTCCTTTAATGATTTCGATTCATTCAGATTGTGTTCAGCAGCTCGAGCCGTTGTTTCATCGCTGCGCCCTGCAGAAACCCAAAATGCCTGATGCCCTGTCGCCTGAGCTGAAGCGGCCAGTGAGATACCCATAGCACCTGGATGCAAAAATCCAATGTTCATGTTAATTCGCCCTTTTCGCTATTGGCTAAATCCCCAGCGTATCCTCGCCTGGGATTTTTTCCACGGTGGGTTGTTCCAGTTCCATCTCAGGATTTTCAACCAGATTTTTCAATAATTCCAAGGCCTTGATACTATAGAAACCATCATTAATTCGTTCATCGAAACTGTATTTGATGGTCATCATGTCTTTCACGGCGGGACGACCACGATCATCGAGGGCCATGCGAGGCTCGTTTGTCCCCAGAGCCATAAAGATGGGGATGTCACCCCACTCATACAGGTGATGATAGGCTGGCTGAAGACCAATACTTCCCAGATTGGCGATGAACAGACTAGCATACAATTCATCGCCTTTAATCATAAATCCCGGTAGTAACCCAAAATGATTGAGTGTTTTCAGCAACCAGGTAAAAAAACTAACCATGAACATTGGAAACATGAATACCAGATCCATCTCCTTATCCGAAACTGATCTTGCACCTTCACGACCCTTTTTGATGCCACCCTGAATATTTCGAACTGTTTCTTCAAAGGACCAGTCAGGATTAATTTTCTTTTTGACGACAACGATGGGCGCTTCATCATTCATCTCTTTTTTCATAGAGAAGCTGACCCAAATCCCGTCACGCTGAAAAATGCGCCGACCAGCTACAAATCGATTCAAACCAGGTCGCTCCTTAAAAACCTGAGCGGACCTCCAGATAATGAGATGTAAGATACTGGCCTTTAGTCCCGTTTCTTTTTGAAAATCCTCCACATACTTCCAGGCTTTTTCCACTTCAATGTGCTGTTCATAGTAAACTGTCGATTCAGTTCTGCCATGCATGAGAAATGGCATTATCCTCCGCGTGTTGGGCAGGTTCTTCACAAATTTTCCATCAGGTCTCCAGCGAAAAGGCATAGCTATTCTCCCTCTAATATTCAAGTATGTAACTGAACTGCATGGCACGCTCCAACGAACGCTCCCGAGCGCCAACATTCCGCCATGTATAGGCAATGCTGGATGAATTATTCAGAGCAAACTGGAACCCCATATTCCAGGTGATCCCTATGTCTTTTAAAAAGACGTGGTCAAATTCTATAGTAGTCAGGAGTCGTCGGGTGATTTGCTGCTCAACTCCAAAAAAGAAATAAGTGTCATCATTTCCATCATAGGTGGCCGACTTATCATGATAAGCGAAAAGGTCCGTCGTGGCGATACCCCCACTCACTCGCCCTCGACCCAGATGCAATTTTTTGAAGCGCTCATATTTATATGAGGCGACCATATAGGCATTGCGGGGTGGACTCCAGCGGTTTTCAACTATTTCAACAGAGTTGGTATCAGTCGTCACTGTCCAATTCCTGCTATTGCTTTCAGCACCAATTGCCAGAGAGGGAAGTAGCTTCCCTTTTTGCTCCCAGAATCGAAATTTGGTGCTCACAAAGGGCAGCTCAAATCCAAAGTTATCCATGTTGTGTCCGAGAAACTGATTGACCTGAATTTCTGCCCCAAACTCCCAGCGATTCCACAGGCTTACTGCACTGGCAACTCTGAGGTTACCCTGGGCATCATTCTGGATATCCAAGCCGATAAATCGATTTTCTATCACATCAGCAGTAGGGATATCTATGAGTCGGCGAATCCGGATGGGATATGCCTTGGGAAGCAAATGGAATTCTCCTGCAACCTCACCAGAACGATAATCGGAGCCCGTCAATCGTCTGGCACCAATGTAACGTCTCATCCAGTAGTCCGTATCCAGAGGAACTTCTGTGACCCCAGCACTGGTGCTGGCGTGAATCATCTTGTCGCTCTTGGTATAGACCCCGACATGACTGACACCCTTTCCCAGCGTATCAAAAAATATTAAATCTCCATATTGAAGTTCATCCCTGGAGACTTCATCACCTACTGTGTATTGCATGCTGGAAGTTCTTGGAATGATAATCCCCTGATCACGGTAAACACCTGATGTTAACCCTGAGCAATCCACACCACGACCTGGCTCGGTGCCTCCCCATTTGTAGGGAGTACCCATATATTTGTCAAATGACTTATCCATTTTACTCTTATTCAAGTCATCATAGACACCCACTTTTTGCGAACTACAGGCATTTAGCAGGATAGCAAAGATGACCATACTCAGAGGTAAATATTTACGTCCCATGAACGCTCCCATTTGTTCTCAAGTCAGAATTATGCCCAAAATATAGTTGCTAAAGAGATGCACGCAACTATGCGTTCTGTACATAATTTTTTCATTGGAGTCTTGCGACTTAATAATCCCAATCCGGATGGGGATTAGGAAGACAGAGCACTTCATCCAAATCGTTCAGCAGCGATTCTGGACTACTTAGCCTGCCAGTGGCTGCTAAACCCGTAGCCGGCCTGACGCCCAGCCACATGCGAGTGAATGTGCCAATATCGGTGACCAGCGTCGGGAGCGATTTATCTAATCCCTTGCTAAGGTGAGATGTGGGTCCAAGTTCGACTGTATACTCACCGGCACATCCTCGCCAAGTCATTTCCGAGTCTATGAGCTCTTCAAGCGGGTCACTGAGATCAAGATTAAAGCGCAGGGATCTGGAATTTAATTGTGTGGCTTCAATGCATGTTTCCAGATTGCAGATTCTTGTCTGCCAGTAAGCAGTGGCTCGATTGATGTGCTCAAAGCCTGATTTCTCGGTGACAATTCTTGATCGGAAAGGATTTTTAATCAAATCCTGAAGCTGTATCCCTCCAGGTTCTCTCATTTTGACCAGTCGAATTTGATCCCCCAGGGACTTAATCAATGCCATCAATTCGATAAATTGGTCCATGGTCTGAAATGCCATCATATGAATATCCATAGGACCGTGCTCACCCTTACTGCTAGCCCAGAAGAAGTGAGTCAATTCCCCCTTTGTGCCATCTGAATAACCCAGGCCAAAACCCTTTTTTATCCATGCCAATTCGGCTTCAATTAGATTTTCCTGGGTTATCGTGACCCCCCCATGCTGGGTTTTCCGGTTTTGAAGTGCGTGATGAATTTGCTTCCAATCCTCCCCTTTTAGACGCTGAGGAGGACGAAAACTTTTTTCTATAGTAATGTCAGCTGGATCAAAACTCATCCAGTGTACATAACTGCCACTACCGTATCCCAGTTGATCGTAAAACCCTTGTTCAAAAATTCCCAGGGTTGAGACGGCTGCGCCTGCTTCAGCCTCCTCAGCAATGAGTTGGGCAGTCAACTTTTTTGCCAGACCTTGTTTGCGTGCAATTCTGCTTGTTGTAACTGACGAGACTACTGATAGGGGTAAGTCTTTTTTCAAGAATCTCATTTTGCCAGGATTGGCTGTAACCAGACATTCAGCGCTCCCATTCAGGTCAGCAACCAGAGCTCTTCCCTTACCCAGAAAGGCTTCAAGTAATTTTTCTTCAGAGATGTCTTCAATCCATTGTACTTCACGCCAGATTCTTTTGGCTGCTTCAATGTCTTTGTTATGATCATATTTTCTAAATGTATACATCGAGGGAATTCCCTATAAATTTAAAGATTCGTTGCTGTTCATCTGCATAATCAGTCTGTCTGACGGTATGCAAAAATATAGTAGTAAAGCGGGGGTGTGCAATATGCCGTTTTTGGGGATAAATCGCACTCAAAAGCCATACCTCTCAGTACCGGACAGGACCAGGTTGACTTTATCTACCTGAAACCTGAAGCGATTGAAATATTACTTATTTGAGTCAAAAACGTGTGAACATGACAGGCATATAGGTTTATAATTGTAAGATATGATGAAACAGTTCCAAGCCAGGGGTAGTCGACAGAAATTTAAGCAGAGGTTCTATATTGCCTCAATCGTGTCCTTGGCTGTTGTTGTGGGCATTTTTACCTGGCTGTTTTTTTTATCAAAAGACCTCCCCTCTCTGGATGAGCTGGAGCGTTATGATCCAGATTTAATCACTCGTATTGTATCAGCTGATGACCAGGTTATTCAGGAACTGTTTACCACGCAACGCACACTGGTGAAATCGAATGAAATCCCACCCCACGTGAAAAAAGCACTCATTGTGACAGAGGATCAACAATTCTATGGCCATTGGGGAATGAACTTTTTCAGGACGGTTTACAACATTTCCCTGAATGTTTTTACAGGAAAAATTCATGGTGGAGCCTCCTCACTGACCCAGCAATTGGCCCGCAGTTTATATGCACGCATTGGCTTTAAGCAAACCTATCTGCGCAAACTTCGAGAACTGATCACTGCCATTCAAATCGAGCATACCTTTACCAAAGAAGAGATTTTGACCATGTACCTGAATACGGTGTATTTTGGACATGGAACCTATGGTCTACAGGCAGCCTCCTCCAAATATTTTAACAAACGGGTGGAGAATCTGACCCTGGATGAAGGGGCCATCCTCGTGGGGATGCTCCGCTCGCCGGCCTACTATTCACCAATTACCCATCCAGATCGATCCAAACACATTCGAAATGTGGTCATCAATAATATGTTTCGTGAAAAAGCCATCAATGCGGTGGAGAGAAATTATTATAAATCGCTCCCCATTGAAACCTATCTCCCGGATAGCGTGGATGTTGCCAATGTAGCTCCTCATTTTGGTGAATATGTGCGTCGTCAGCTTGAAAAAGAAGATGATGAACTCGGGGTCGATCTTTATCGAGATGGTCTGACCATTTATACCAGTCTGGATACTCGCATGCAGACTATCGCCAATGAGGTTGTAGCCCGTGAGCTGGAGCGGGTTCAGGCAATTTTTGACGCTCGTATGATGGATGAAAAATCAAAAGCCTTGGCAAATATTCTGGAAATACACAATATTGACCTGACGGTTGATACGGTTCGCTTGATGATTTCTGATTCTGTTGAAATGACGCATCAGATTGAGGATTTATTGACTGTTCAAGCCCAATTGATTTCTCTTGATGTGGAGACGGGTGAGATACGAGCCATGGTTGGTGGAAAAGATTTCAGCAAATCAAAATGGAATCGGTCGACCCAGATGAAGCGTCAACCTGGTTCATCCTTTAAGGCCTTCCTGTATACAGCAGCCATTGACAACGGCTACCCTGTCACAACCACCCTCTTAAACCAGCCTGTTGTCATCAAGCTGGGGACAAATGATTCCACGGATTGGCGCCCAAAGAATTATGATTTAAGCATGGGCGGCGAAACCACCATGAGAGAAGGGATTCGACGCTCACTCAACTTGATTGCAGTCCGCACGATCCAGGAGCTTATTGCACCAGCAGCTGTAGTGGAAAAAGCTCGGGCCATGGGTATTACCACCAGATTGTATCCTGGCGATGCCCTGGCTCTAGGGGCCTCAGGAGTTTACCCAATTGAGATGGCAGCAGCCTATGCTGTATATCCTCGGATGGGAATCTGGATCGAGCCCCTGGGAATTCTATCAGTCCAGGATCGCTTTGGCGGTGTCCTGCGAACCTATAAACCTGAACGCAAGGAGGTTTTAGGACGTGGAACATCTTATGTAATGCTGTCGCTTCTGGAAACTGTGGCCAATCGGGGAACCGGGGTAGGTGCAAGAACCAGATTTGGATTCCATGAACCTGCTGGTGGAAAAACTGGGACAACAACTGGGTTTACAGATGCCTGGTATGTCGGATTTACCACTCGCTTATCCACGGCGGTCTGGGTTGGTATGGATTCTCCCTCAATTAGTCTGGGTCCCGGAATGGCTGGATCCGCACTGGGAGTTCCCATCTGGGCGCAATATATGAAAGCTGTTTATGATAGTCTGGATTGGGATCGTCAGGAATTTGAGGTTCCTGAAGAGTCTGTTGTATTTGCCAATGTCTGCTCTGAAACACATAAGTTGGCGACCCAGTATTGCACTCCTGAGCGCGAGGTATTCTTACCTGGAACTGTCCCCACCCAGCATTGCGATGTTCATGGGAATCGTTCCAAACCAAAAGTTATCGACTTTTAAATAATCAGTTACCGTTGGGAATTGTCCTGTTTTTCTCCAGGCGAGGATTCGAATCCTCGCCTGAAGAAAAATGAATTATCTGAGGATGTTTTCTAAAACGAGAAGTGTTTGATTGATTCACCCTGCTCAGCAATATGGGTCATGGCCTCGATGCCAATATCCAGGTGCATATCTACATATTTCTTGGTGACACTTTGGTCCAGAGCTTCAGTCTTGATGCCATCAGGAACCATGGGGAGATCGCTGACCAGCAACAGGGCTCCACGGGGGATGTTATTGGCTAAACCTGTGATAAAAATGGTAGCCGTTTCCATGTCAATACCGATACACCGTGTTTCGCGGAGATATTCTTTAAATTCCTCGTCATGTTCCCACACTCGGCGGTTGGTCGTGTACACGACTCCTGTGCGATAATCAAGGTCCTTCTCAACCAATATCTGTGAGATGTATTTGTGGATCTTAAAGCTAGGCATTGCCGGGACTTCGGGTCGGAGATAATCGTTACTGGTTCCTTCGCCTCGGATGGCAGCGATGGGGAGAATAAAATGGCCCAGATCGGTGGATTGTTTTAGACCGCCACATTTTCCCAGAAAGAGAACACCATAGGGATCGATTGCTGAAAGCAAATCCATAATGGTCGCTGCATTTGCCGAGCCCATTCCAAAATTTATGATACTTAAGCCATCCTGATTGGTAGCCACAGTCATACTGCGATCTTCGCCAAAAATAGGCACCTCAAAGCGGTGTGCAAACTTGTCCACATAATTTTTAAAATTGGTAAGTAATATTCTATCCCCGAAGGCTTCTGGCTCCACCCCGGTATAACGGAAGATCCAGTCTTTTACAATTGCTTGTTTTGTATCCATGCCGTTAATCTAACCTGCTTCGCTCTTGTCCAAAACAGTTTGCTCAAATTGTCGTTGCTTCCAGCATTCATAGATTCCATCCATGGATCATTATTTCAATCGCAGTCTGTGACCCCGAATAAGGGCAATTTGGTTTTGGAAAGAGCCTATATGTGGAGAACAAAAGTCTTGTCATCAATGGCACCTGCGGGGAAATTCGAGGACATGCCCAAAAATCCAAAATATTACTTTCTATCTACTCTCCTGTACCTCTTGGTAGTGTCCTGCACTTCCCATGCTGTTATTTCTCCAGAGCCCCTGAAGCCTGAAGAAACGTACAAGGGTGTGGTTCTTTCAGCTGAAAATATGATTCCACAATTTGTCTTCAGGAAGGGCATGGGACAAAAGATGGATGCTGGTATTCGCATTGGTATGCTCCCTGTTCACGGAAGCGGTGTGGATGCAACCTTTTTGCTCCGAGATGAGGGCAGCAGATTGCATACAGTTAATTTTGCCGCGACCTATGCAGAGCAAAGTTCTTTTGGAGCAACCTACTACAATGTGTCCAGAAAAGATCGAACCAAAACCGTGCGGCGAGATGGAAAAGTTTTCAAGCAAACTGAAGTTGATGCATTTAATTACGGCTACATTGGGCTTCGCTATAATTATATCCCTTCAGGTTTCTGGGGGGACAAGGTTCATCTCTTTGGTTTACTTTATGGAATGAATTTTAGAAAGACCTGGGGTCTGGAGTTTGGATATTTCCATGATTTCTCAGGTCGAACTCCAGTTTCTGATCTGGGGTTCAATCCCAAGTACGCCCCGCTCTCAGGGATTTCCATGCGAGTATGGTTTGGTCAGTTAATTAAAATTTGAGACCCTTATATATCTATATCACTAATATATCTCATTTTCATGTCATCCAGAATGCTTCAGGCAATAGCCTTGAATTGGTTCTGAGCTAGCTCTATATTTGATGTTTAACCATAGAAATTCGAGCGTTTTCAAAAGCTCTTATTTTTTGCTATAAAAATTTTGTACTGTGAAAAGACTAATTGAGGTCCACGATTAAATGAATACTAAGGAGTATACCATGAAACGATTGTTCTCTAACGGATGGGTTCTTGTCCTCGTCATGCTACTGGCAACTGGTGCCTTTGCAGACCGGAAGGTTGCACCATCAGCTGCTTGTGATCTGTGTCTGAAGACAGCGGCCGATGGAACATTGGCTGTAAACTGGAACGCTGAGACAATCCACAATTCATCGCTCCGCGATGAAGAAGCTGTATATCATGATGGCTCCTTCGAAGGTCAAATCGGCTGTGGTGGAGGCTGTGGCTTCAGTGTACGTTTCACAGCAGAAACCCCCATCTTCCTCACTGGCTTGCAGCTTTATACCCAGGGTGGAGATGCTTTTGCCGCAGTTGTCAGCATCTATACTGATCCTGCCTCTGCAGTTACCGGTCCTCCAACTCTCCCCATTGGCCCATATGATGGCACCGCGCTTTGGGAATCTGAACCCATGGATCTCACCACTATTGATGATCCAACCTCACAATTTGATATTGTCCTGGACAATCTGGTTCTGGATGCTGGCGACTACTATGTTGTGGTCTGGGAAAATGCTTCTGGCTTCCTCGGGATTGCCAGTGACTTGCAACCAAATTATTTAGATCGTAACTGGGCATACTCCGCCAACGGTTGGGAAATGATCAATGATGCCGTAGGTGGTGATCCTGAACTCGTGGGAAATTTTGCCATTTCTGCGACATACATCCCCCAGGAAATTGAAGGCTCCTACATGACCGTTGATACGCGGAATATAAACTTTGGCGTTCTCCAGCTCGATGATGGAGCAGTGACTGCAGATGTCACCATTGGAAACATCGGTCTGGACCCCTTTGATGTAACAGCCATAACCATTGATGGAGTAGATTTCTCCACAACACTGGTAACTCCTGTAACTGTCCTGGCAGATTCATTTGTGGTTTTTGATGTAACTCTGACTCCTTCTGCTGAAGGTGCCGTAAACGGAACGTATACCATTATTTCAGATGCAGACAATGTCACCGAGATTGTGGTGAATGCCTCTGCCATGGTATTCGACGGGTTTCCAGAATACATGGTATGGAATCCTGCCAGCTCCATTAGTGGACCAGCCTTCGTCACCGCCTTTGGTGAGCTGGGCTTAACTGCTATTGAAACTCCTGATTTGTTCATTTTTGGTGATCCGCTGGATGCAGAATATTCAGCTATCTTTATAACTCTTGGTATATACGCGAACAATTATGTCCTCCAGGATAGCTCTGAGGAAGTGATGGCCCTCATGGCTTTTGCCGATGCAGGGTATCCACTTTATATGGAAGGTGGCGACACCTGGGCATTCGACCAACAAACCGTCCTTCATCCCTACTTTGGTGTTGATGGTATCGCAGATGGAGGAGCCGATTTAAGCTCAGTCATGGGTGCGAATCTCCTGGCAGGAATGGACTATCCATATGCTGGTGAGAACAGCTTTATGGACCATCTTGCACCGCTCACTCCAGATGCTCAGATAATTCATGTGAACCCTGCCGATGGTGAGGGTTGTGGAATTGGGAACCTTACTCCAACCATGACTTCAATTGGTACTTCTTTTGAATTTGGTGGATTGACTGATAGTATATCAACCAAGACAGAACTGCTTTCAGAATATCTTGATTTCTTCGCAACACCTTATACTGACATTAGACCACCCGTTGTCTCTGGTGTAACCCAATTCACCTTCACCCTAGACACGGAAGGTCCGTATGCAGTCGAAGCCTATATCGCTGATAATGTTGAAATGGATTTTGCCATCATTTTTTACAATGTCAATGGTGGTGCTTTTTCAACAGCATCTATGAGCGAATTGGGTGATGGTATGTACACCGGTGATATCCCTGGACAACCCATTGGTAGCACTGTTGGATATTACATCCAGGCTTTTGACGCCGAAGGTAATGAAGGCTTTTCTCCTGAAGGTGCTCCAGATGAACTCTATTTCTTTGATGTCGTCTCTCATCTTCCCCCCATGTTTGTGGAAGCCGTCTCTGGTCTTGATGGAACCATCGAATTATCATGGTTGGCACCAGGCACCGAAGCTCCACCCCTGGTGGAATGTGCCGATTTCCCCATCCCTTCACTCCCCTTCAATGCAACAGGTACAAATCTGGGTATGGTCGATGATTTTGACGTGACTTTTAGCGATGGAGAAGATGTGGCTTATCAATTGAATGTGATGGTCCCCTCCACCTATACCATCACGCTTCAAAATGGCACAGACTATGACTCCAAACTGGAAGTTTTCTTTGACGATTGTATCACGAGCACTGGCTACTACAATGACGATGCTGGCAATCTCCAATCTGAACTTGTTGATGTTTATCTAGATCCCGGTACCTACCTGGTCGTTGTAGATGGTTTTGGTGGAGCTACTGGAAATTATACACTTGATATCTTTGAGCAAGTCGCTCGTCGACAATCAGTCGTTGTTGCGAAAAACGATCTGAGGTATGAGCTCGATAAACTGCATACCGCTGGAATTGAAATCACATCAGGCATGCTGAGCTCCAGCCCAAATCGTTACTATCTACGTGAATTACGTGAATTGACCAATTTTGGTATCTATCGCAGTGAAGCATCACCCGTTCTCATTGAAGCCGGGAATCAAGTAGCAGTTATTGATACGCTGCCAATGGCTTACACGGATTTTCCACTGGCAAACGGCGTCACATACTATTATCGAGTCACAGCAATTTACGATGATGGTGAAGCAGCTTCTTCACAGGTTGAAGGTGTCCCAATGAATCATGAACCCATGATGCCTACCGGGCTGATGGGTACTGTGGTTGAAAATGATATCTTTTTGGAGTGGCATGCCAATACTGACTATGACCTCGCAGGCTATTATGTCTACCGTGATGGTGAGTATGCTGCTACGGTCACAGACACGACTTACACAGAAAACCTGATCGATGGGGCTTATCAGTATGTGGTATCCTCATTCGATACGGGTGGTATGGAATCTGATGTTTCTGAACGTGTTCAGGTTCTGGTTGGTGAAGTTCCCCCAAGTGAACTTCGTGCTGATGGCTACTTTGATGATCACATCGAATTAACCTGGAGAGTACCTGGGAACCCGGCACCACCCCTCATGCCTTGTGCTGATGAGTTGATCCCATCCCTCCCATTTGTTACCAATGGAAGCACAGTTGGTATGGTGGATGACTTTGATGTCAGTGGAACTGATAACGAAGATTATGCCTACCAGCTCTTCATGCCTCAAGATGGCGCGATTGACATTACCCTTTGTGGACCAAACATCGATTATGATGCAAAGGTCGAGATTTTCAATGGCGATTGTGATGTTATTTTATCAACTGGTTATTATGATGATGATGGTCCTAACTGTCCAGACAATCCAACCTTGATTGGACCCTCTGAAATCCTGGGAGCCTTTCTTCCCGAAGGTGTTTACTTCATCGTAGTGGACGGCTTCAGCACCAACGCAGGTAATTATGATCTTACTGTAACAGAATCAGAAACACAAAGACAGTTCACACCTGCGACTACTCGGGAAACCCTGAAGAAGCTTGTGCTCAACAATGAAATGTCACGCATGGAAGCTGATGCCATCATTGCCGCAGAAGAGATTACTCCTTTCGCTCCAGTCTTTGTTGAGTATGCAGACTCTCAGAACGACTTGCGAGATCTGCGAGATCTTACTCATTACAATGTCTATCGTGATGGCAGTGTCATTGGTACAACGACCGAGACCATCTATAATGATGCCGTTGAAGAGGATATGCCCTACTTCTATCAGGTCACAGCCACTTATGACAATGGTGAAGAATCTGCTCCTACCAATCTGGTTGAAGCACGCGCCAATATGGCACCTGGTCCTCCCACCAACCTCAATATTGAGGATACTGGTCATACGGTTACCATGACCTGGCAAGATCCACTGTTTAATATGGATGGGTCCCAATGCTTTGACCTTGAAGGTCTTGAGATCAAACGGAATGGCAACATGATTTCTACTGTGGATGTTTTTGAGTGGAGCTTTATGGATTTCGCCTTACCAGATGGACATTATGTCTACGAAATTTCTGGCTTTGATGAAGTCCCCAATCACGGTGCCTCTGTTTCTGCTGACGTCTGGGTCGGACCAAAACCTGTTATCGTTCAGGTCCTTACCGATGGTTATCCCTACGAATCTTCATGGAACATCTATAATTCCAGCAGCAACATCGTTGCCAGTATCGCGCCCGGTGATTTGGCTGATGCAGGCGTACTCTACGAATGGGCCATTGCTCTGGATCCTGGAACCTATCTGTTCGAAATGCTGGACACATATGGAGACGGAATCTTTGCTCCAGGGTACTATCAGGTCATGCATGGTACCAACATCCTGGTTGGACCTGGTGGTGATTTTACTACCCAGGAAATCACTCCCTTCGTTGTCGAATCGACCATTCTCATGGGTGATATGGATGGGGATGGATTCCTGAACATTCTGGATGTCACCCGCTTTATTGAAATCGTGACTGAAACTGGTGATGCTCCCACATTTGATGAATTGGCAATCATGGATATAAATGGTGATGGTACCCACAATATCCTGGATGTTGTCCTCCTGATTGAGGCAGTCCTCAACACAGGTGGACTTGCCAAAGACGCGCCGATAATTGAGGACATCACAGCCACAATCGCTCCCCTTACATTGACCAATACTCGTGAATGGCAGAATATTCCCGTCACGGTGGATTGCTTTGAGATGGTAGCTGGTTTCCAGGCTGATCTGATTTTCGATCCCAGCATTGTCGAACTGGGTACACCTGTTCTGGCTGAGGGAAATGAATCCGTAGGTGTTTTCTCATCTGTGAATGGCAATACCATGCGCGTTCTGGGTATTGATCTGGCTGGGAATATGATTGATCTGGCTTCTGGTCTGCTCATGAATGTCCCGGTTCAAGTCATTGATGAAAATGCAACAGGCGCTCTGGATTTTGATGTTGAGGGTCTGATCATTTCCGGTCCTGGCGGTGTGGAAATCGTCGCGGAATGTCTGGTTAGTATCATTGATATTGGTCTGCCAGCTCCAACCGAGTTCAGTTTAAAGCAGAACTATCCCAACCCCTTCAACCCGACTACCAACATTCGCTATGATCTGGCTGAGAAGGGGAATGCCCATCTCGTGATTTATAACATGTTGGGTCAGGAAGTCCGCTCCCTGGTGAATGGAAGTCAGGATGCTGGACGATATGAAGTGATCTGGAATGGACTGGACAACTCTGGGCAACCAGTAGCCACGGGCATTTATATTTATCACTTACAAGCTGGCAGCTATTCCAATACCATCAAAATGGCCTACATCAAGTAGGACTCATTTTGCAGGGGCTTCCCCTGAGTATATATCAAAAAAGGCGAGGATGTACTCCTCGCCTTTTTTTGTTATTTGATTGAAAGGGGATCAATCAGACTTACCTGGAGGAAAGTTTATTCCTTAATAAGCCCAACCACGCTCCTCAGAAATGCTGACACTTAAGCTGTCTCTGATATTGTCAGGCTCAAACCAGGCGAACATGACTGTAACCTTGAGATAATCTGGTAGGGAGGTGTCCAGGGGGGCAACACCATCAAAGGGGTCATCCACTCCTCTGACTGTTGTGGTGCGATAGCCCTGCATCCCATCCAGGGTGATGGGGACTGAATATTCAGGCATGCTATCTTGAATTGTGAAATAATCCATATCAACTGCAATAGCCATACGGGTAGCCATATTAGTCCAGGCCAACTGATCGCGCCTACCGGCATCGGCTTCCCAGCGAACGTGATTGTAAATCTGGTATGAGCCCACAGCAACCACAGAGAGCAGGACGGCGGACAAAACAACCTCAACCAGGCTATAGCCATTATTCTTGTTTGAATTTAAATGTTTAGCTAATCCCATAACTTCCCACGTCACGACTTCCCCATCATGAGATTCATATCAATTGAACGTTGTGCTGAAGCAGAAAAATTGATCCGGAAGCGCAGACAAGTCAGAATGCAATTCCCTCCCCGCAGAAGCGGGATTGCAAGTACTCTATAGCAAGTAATTGTTTTTTCAATACCTCGATGTCAATTCATGATGATCCCGTAATCATGATCGTCGTGGAACTTAGAAAAAATTGTTTCCCATATCTATCATTAATTTGAAGGGAAGTTTCCAGAAAAACTACTTCCTAAATGTTGGATAACTCACCTCAATTCTTAGGTTAAATCATACACATCTAAATTGCTTTCGGACAGCAGAGCCTCAAGTTATTGAAATTCTGACAATAGGAACATCTCTTCAATGAACAATGCAAAAACTCTTAAATGGGGGATTATGGGACTTGGAAACATCGCCCATACAATGGCCAATGTCCTCAAGATAACTCCTCAGAATCAGCTCGTTGCCGTGGCATCGAAGTCACATTCCAGAGCAGTAGCATTTGGCAAAAAGTACTCGGTTAAGCATGTATTCACTTATCAGGAGATTGTGAATAGTTCAGAAGTTGATATCATTTATGTGGCTACCACCCATAATTTCCATTTTGAGAATGCCAAGTTAGCTCTGGAATCCGGAAAACATGTGCTGATTGAGAAGGCCTTTACCGTCAACTCCGTGGAGGCCCGGGAACTCGTGAACATCGCCCGATCCCATCATCTGTTTTTAATGGAAGCCATCTGGACCCGATTCCTGCCCAGTGTGAATATGATAAAAGCTAAAATTGTAGAATCAGAACTTGGGGAGATTAAGCAAATCAATATTTCTTATGGTGGCTTTGTGGGTCCAGATTATGAAAAACGACTCAATGATCCAGATCTGGCTGGCGGTGTTACCCTTGATATGGGTATTTATGCCATCTCCTTTGTCTGCTATATCCTGGGTGAATTACCAGTTGAGATAAAATCCATGACACGTTTCAGCGAGTCAGGTGTGGATGAATTATCAAATTACATGTTTAGGTTTCCCTCAGGCTGCCTGGCTAATATAAGTACCAGCTATAACTTGAAAATGGTGAGTGAAGCCATGATTTACGGATCTAAAGGTTACATTAATTTCCCAAAATTTTCAGGTGGATCGCAATTTACCCTTTTCAGACATGACGGTAGCAATGAGATAAAGGATACTCTGGAGGTTCAGGGAAATAACCATGAGCAGGGATTCATATATCAGGTCCTGGAGGTTGCCCGCTGCATCCAGTCCGGCGAAATAGAGAGTCCCATTATACCCCTGAATGAGACTGTTGCCATCATGGAAATCATGGATACCATGCGTAAGGAGTGGGGTTTTTGCTATCCCTTTGAGTAGGAAGTCGATTACACCTTTGTAAATCTCATCCAGTCAAATCTATTGACTACCCCGCCTTTGGAAAGTCCTCCAGCAGGTTCACCTTGATCTCCTAAATGATTACATATCTTGTGTAAAAAGTTCTTGCATCTTGTATTGTATTGGTGTTATAGTAATGTAGAACACCAAAAGAGGTGAAAGAAAATGAACTTTGATCAAAAAACACCGATCTACCAACAACTGGCTGAGTCTATTCGCCAGGACATACTCTCAGGGGCGCTTCCTGCTGAAACAGCAATCCCCTCAGTCAGACAAATATCTGTCGAGTATGGCCTGAATCCTCAGACCGTTTTAAATGCAACCCAATTACTGATTCAGGAGGGTCTTTTGGAAAAAAGAAGAGGACTGGGCATGTTTGTCCAGAAAAGTGCTCGCAAACAGCTTAATCAAAGCGCCAGCGAACGCTTTAAAAACGAAACTATTCAGGCTTTGGTTCAGGAAGCTCAATTGCTTTCCATTTCCCAATCTGATCTCATCGAACTTATCCAAAAGAATTACGGGGAGGGAGTATGATGTCTGCCCTTATTGAATTAACGAATGTCAGCAAATCCTATGGTGATCTTAAAGCACTTGATGGTGTCAGCATCCAGATTCCACCTGGAAGAATCGTCGGTCTCGTCGGTCCCAATGGCGCAGGTAAAACCACCCTCCTGAGAGCCATCACCGGCGAGTTGGATTATCAGGGCGAAGCAAAAGTGCTGGACTTTGAGCCACGGACTCAACGTGCTGCACTCATGGAAAAAACGGGAGTTATTCATGATATAGCTGTGCTACCATCTTGGATGAAAGTCAAAGAGCTCCTCAGTTTCCTGGAAGGAATTCATCCCGGGTTTCATCGCGAAAAAGCAGAGAGCTTTCTGAAATCCACAACCATATCAATGGATAAAAAGATCAAGTCCCTGAGCAAGGGGATGAAAACCCAATTACATCTTGCGGTTACTCTGGCTGCAGACACCAATTTACTCATCCTGGATGAGCCCACCCACGGCCTGGATATCCTTTTCAGAAAACAACTGTATACCAGCGTTTTGGAAGATTACTTCGATGAAGAAAAATCCGTTCTCATCTCTACACACCAAATCGAAGAGGTGGAGCATATCCTCTCTGATGTCATTTTTATCAACAGAGGTAAAATCCTGCTCTACGCCAGTATCGATGAGCTGAGCCAGCGATTTACCCAGATAACCGTTCCAGCCGATCAGGTAGAAGCGCTGAGAGAACAACTCAAACCGATAAGCGAGTACGGTATCCTTGGGCGGAGAGTCTTTTTACTTGAAAACACTGAGAGCAAAGCGTTGGTCGGTCTGGGTGAAATCCAGACACCCTCTGTCGCTGACATATTTGTCGCTCTTATGGGAGGTGAGTCATGAAACAGTTATTGGTTCTTTTTAAACGTGAATGGCTGGAATGGCAAAGGGTCATCATCGGAACCATCCTGGTCATCACCTTTCTAAACCTGCTCATGTTGCTGTCGGTATCCCGTGGATCAGACTTTTTCCATGAAAAATTGGATCAGGAAGGGCATATCATATTAGAGGATTTTCAATTCAATGACGATGAAGAAGTTGATCTGGATATCCGCCTGAATGGAAACGATCTTGAGATTACCATTGATGGGAAGGACGCTCCCCGCAGTGTTGAAAAGATGCTCAGTAAAGTCGCCGTGCCTGTTGCCTTCGGTCTCCGTTTTGGAATGATGGGCACCTTTGCATTCATCCTTTTCCTGAGCATGTTCTACTTTTCAGATGCCATTTACAAGGAGCGTGCTGACAACAGTACCCTCTTTTATCGCAGCCTACCTGTAAATGATCATATGCTTCTCGGCTCCAAAATAGGTGCTGGACTTGTCGGTGTGATTGGATTAACACTCTTCCTTTCGCTGGAATATCTCATGTTCATTCGAATGGCTATCTGGATCATGGGTGAACCCTTTTCTTCTCTGGCTGGTTTGATCTTGAGTCAAATATCCTACTTCAGACTTATCTGGGATTGGTTTGGCTATCTCATTTTTGCAGCCATCCACATGGCACCACTTGCCCTGTTCCTGATGCTGGTGGGAACCTATGTGAAAGGACGCCCCCTCCTGATTGGAATCGGTGCACCCATTCTTCTGTCAATCAGCTGGGCTATCATATTCCAGAGTGCCGCCCTGTTAAAAACCATCGGGAAGTTTTTCTGGGGTTTCAACCAGGTCATTATCGATCAATGGGAAATCATGGAAAAAGGGTTCGATTCCGATATGGCTATATACGGGAATTTTTGGGCATATATCTTTAATATGGATACAGCTATTTCTGTTTTGGTATCCGCCTTGCTTTATTATGGCATATGGCACGTGTATCGCAAAAACATACCAACAGGATAGAATCCTGGAACTTTGGAGAAAGAGAAATTATTATGAAAACTAGAACTGCTTTAATCCTTGCAATTATTTTAGGTCTTTTCACCTATACCCTCCCCCTTTATGCAGGTGATAAGGAATATCACATAGAGGAAAAAACGGTCATTGAGATTCCGGTCGTGGGAAAAATATCAACCTCGACCTCAAGCTATCTCTCAGGTTGCAAGCTAAAGGAAGCTACCACTGTCAAGATGCACAATGCTCTGATCAAGATGGTGAGCGATTCAGATGGTAAGCATACTGATGTAGTTCTATCCAACCTCTGTGATGAAGTTCAATGGCAATATGATCAAGAATCTTCATCATATGAGTCACTTACTTTCCAAGAAATTCGTGACCAGAAATCCCAGCAAAAAGAAGAACATGAAACTCATATTGATATGGCGTCAGATCAAAATGATATAGATCAGCCCGGGGAAATGGTAAGAGAAATTCTGGGCTATGAGAAAAATATTAATGGCCAAAAAGCTAGAAAAGTCGTCACGACTATACATCCCGAAGATTCTAAGGTTTATGTAGTTATTGAAGAATACTATACCTCAAACTCATCTGCCTTATCCAAGATCACCAGAGCCAGAGAAGATCTTAGTCTCAAACTGGGTTATGAAGAGGATCATATTGAAGGTGTTCCCTCCCTTGTGAATGTGATATATAACGATATGAAGAGAGATCGGGAATGGTCTCGTCCAGAGGGTGAAATTGTCAGATTTGTTATTCGTCTCCTGGATGGTGATGATGATGACGTGTTCACCATGAAGTATGATGTCCTGGAAGCAGAGACAGCCAGCTATCAGGAGGATCATTTTGCCTTGAAGTGAGTTAGTGGTTCAAGAATTAAAACGCAGAAAGTAATACCCTTGACTTGAACAAATGGCATATTCATTGCCGAAATATAGAGCACAAGAAGTGAATTGGATCGGTTCACTTCAACGATATAAAATGACACCTATACCGATCCCCAATTGCAAGAGGGTTAAATCTCATGGAAAACATATCATTCATTCAACGGATTGTGAATTTATTCTTCACGCCCAGCCAGGCTTTTGAGGGATTCTCTGACGGGGTTTCCTACAAGGATTGGCTTTACCCACTGCTTATTGTGACGGCTGGAATAATCGTTTTGCCTTTATTTTATCGAGATATCAGCCTCGATGAGGGCGAATCTCGAATCAATCAGGCCATAAACTCAATTGAAAATAACGCCGATCTACCTGAAGAAAGAAGGACCGCAATCCTTGATAAAATGTATGGAGGTCTCGATAAAATCCAGGACTCACGAGACAACCCCCTGGCTTTTCGCAACATGTGGGGCTATGTATTCATTCCAGCTATGATTTTTGTCATGGCGGCCTTCTTTGCAGCAATTTTGCTTCTGGTTGGCAATTTTGGTATGGGCGGGAAAATCAAATTCTTCCAGATGTTTACCATGGTGATGCTAACATATCTCATCAGCGGCAATGGATTCTTTATGAACATGATTCCCGGTGTTGGAACCCTGGAACTCATGATCAAAACTCCCCTCATCATCATGAAGGAATCTTCAAGTCTCACATTAAGTCCTGGGCTTATGTTTGATGAGATTGACACCTTCCTCAAACATTTTCTAAATCAACTCGACATATTTAGAGTCTGGGGTATGGTGGTAATGGGATTTGGGTTCGCCAAACTCTATAACAAACCGACAGCTACTGGCATGATGGCTGTTGGATTTCCCTGGCTCATCCTCGTCTCAATTGGAGCAGCCCTCATGAAAGCCAATTCAGTGGCTATGGGCTAAGAACCCATTTCAATAACATACAAATCAATAAAATATATGATAGGAAATTCCATGCGCTCAAACACAATCGGGTCTTTACTCATCCTTCTGGTCAGTCTAGCTGGCTATAGTCAATCAAACTCGCCCATTACTCTGGATGATTGCATCCGCATCGGCGTAGAAAACAATCAATCTCTAAGAATAAACCGCTTTGAAACGGATCGAAGTGTCTCACAAGCCAAAAGCAATATCAGTATGGTTTTACCCGTGGTTAATTTTTCAGTTTCAGGCGGCAGTACAGACCTGGCAGGACTTGGTTGGAATGATGGCTATTCCTCCTCACTCTCCCTCTCGCAAAATATCTGGGATGGGGGTGCCTGGTGGAACACACTCAAATCGGCCAAAGTTGCCCAGGATGCAGCTTCAATTCAGTATGACAGCTATGAGGTCAACACCGTTTACCAAATCAAAGCAGCCTATTATAACTACCTTTCAACCCAACAATTGCTGGATGTGTACCGTGAGAATCTCACCACCAGTGAATATCAGCATCAGTTGACTCTTGAAAGATTCAAATTGGGTGCCGCATCACAGAATGACACCCTGAGAACTCGGGTAAATATTGAACGTGCCCGGCTTCAGATTGTAAATGGAGAAGTTGATCTCCAATCACGATCTCGAAATCTCAATATCATCCTGGGCCGCGAAGCAAATGATCCCCTCACTCTGGCAGAACCTGTGTGGGAGGCAGTTGTAGTCCCGGGAGTCGATCAAATCATGGATGAAGTGCTTGCCTCCAATCATTCCTTGAAACTATTGGAACAGAACAAAGAGATTATGGCTTACAATGTAAAAATTGCCAGATCCGGGTATATGCCCTCCTTAGGGATGTCGGCAGCATACGGAAACAATGGCGCTACTTCATTTGGTGATGTTTTTGGAGAGAGTACCTCCTCTAAGTCTGTCGGGCTTTCCCTCAATTGGAATCTCTTCAACGGTACACGAACAAGTCGGGGGGTTGAACAAGGGAAGATTAACGCCAAACTAGCCATGGAAAACTATGATCTTTCTGAGAGAAATCTCCGCAAAGAGCTCACACAAACCCTGGAGCAGATGGATGCCTTGAATGAGTCGGTGACCATCTCTCAACTCATTCTAACTGCATCTGAGCAGGATCTTCTACTGGCACAGGAACAATACAAAATCGGGTCGCTTTCCATCCTGGATGTATTGAGAATCACCGCAAGTTATGAGGATGCAAAATCAAATTTAATCCGCACCCAGCATAATTTAAAGGTCGCTGAAGCTGGTTTACTTCAGCTCATGGGAAAGCGCTAAGGGGTAGTTATGTCTAAAAAGAAAATCATAATTATTGTCCTCGTAGTTATTGTAATCGGGGTCGGTGGCTTTTTTGCTGTGAAGAAGGATCAAGGCAACAATAAAGAGGTTCAGTCCGCAAAAGTGGAGCGGGGGCAGGTCGTTCACAAGGTTGCTGCTTCGGGAAGAATTCAACCTGTTGTAGAAGTAGATGTCAGCGCCGATGTAGCAGGTCGCGTGATTCGCATGGCAGTCAAAGAGGGTGATTGGGTTGAAAAGGGTCAGTTCCTGGCCCAACTCGATGCCACCCGCTATAAAGCAGATGTAGATCGCGCCGAACAGGTTCTGGCATCCTCGGAAGCCTCACTATCTCTCGCAGAATTAGAAAAGAATCAGCAATACGAACTGTTTCAAAAGAAATTGGTGAGTGAACTTATTTATCAGGGCGCCCTGGTTCGTTATCAGCAGAGCTTGTCAGCCAAGAAGCAAGCTGAGGCGTCTCTGGCTCAGTCGCAAGACAACTACAATAAGACCATGATGTTTGCGCCCATGTCGGGCACGGTTACCCTGGTAAACAAAGAGGTGGGTGAAATGGCTTTGGGCTCTGCCTTTAGTCGTGATATCATCATGATTATTGCTGATCTGAATGAAATGGAAGTTCTTGTGGATGTGAACGAAAATGATGTGGTTGACGTCTCACTTGGTGATACGACTGAAATTGAAATTGACGCCCTGCAGGACACCATGTTTCAGGGAATCGTCACAGAAATTGCCCACAGCGCACAGAATACGGGGGGCGGAAGTCTTGATCAGGTTACCAATTTCAAAGTACAGATTCGTCTTTTAGATCCCCCCAAAGAAATCCGGCCAGGTATGTCAGCAGCAGTTGATATTCGTTCGGATGTGAAAAATGATGTGCTCTTTGTCCCCATACAGAGCATCACCATGCGCAAACCCAAGCAACTCAGAGAAAAACAGGATAAAGAACTTTCAAGAGCTGACAGCAGCATGAATATGCCAGATGAAGATCTTGAGCCTGTAGAAGTTGTTTTTGTAGTGGTGGAGAGTGAGAACGGTAAGGGCAAGAAAGTCATTCAAAGAGAAGTGGTAACGGGAATTATTGGGGAGCGTGATTTTGAAATTATCGCTGGCCTGGAATTGGACGATGAAATTGTCACAGGTCCCTACAAGGAAATCAGCCGCGGATTGAACGATGGCGACATGGTAAAGATAACCAAGCGTAAAAAATTCAATGCCGACGACATGAAGAACTGATAGGTAGAGCAATAAGTTGAACATTACTCTCACCAATATTTTGAATCGTCATCCCGAGCGGAGTCGAGGGATATGAATCCATGAAACAGGGTCAAGTATACATTCTTGAATGTGCTGATAACTCATTATATACTGGAGTAACCAGTAATCTTGAATACCGACTTTACCAACATCATGAAGGATACTTCCAAGGATATACGCATAGAAGACGACCGTTAAAATCTTTATGGAATACTAACCTGATGGATATTCAGGATGCCATTATGTTAGAGAGACAGATAAAAAATTGAGATGCGCTTCATTTGTTATCTATCTGTAAAAATTCCAGTAGCAGTAATAATCTGTCCCTCGACCAAGCCTGTGCTGAGCGTGGCGGAAGTACTCGGGATGACAGAAGTTGAATCAATCATGAACCCTGACCTAAGTCGAGTAAATATATGTCACTAATCCAGGTTAAAGATCTATACAAAATTTATCAGATGGGTAACTCTGAAGTTCGAGCCCTTGATGGGGTTTCAGTATCCATTGAGCAGAATGAATATGTATCCATTATGGGACCATCAGGGTCAGGTAAATCAACCCTTATGAACCTCCTGGGATGTCTGGATACTCCCACTTCAGGGGAGTTTTTTATGGATGGCATAGATGTGGCCACCATGGGTGATGATGAGCTGGCCCATATCCGCAATAAGAAAATCGGCTTCGTTTTTCAAACTTTTAATCTGCTCCCCAAATCTACCAGTTTGCGAAATGTTGAACTGCCCCTCATTTACAATGGTGAAATTAAAGCATCCGCTCGTCGAGAAATGGCCATTCAAGCCCTCACGCGAGTCAACCTGGGTGATCGAGTCAACCATAAACCCAACGAGCTGTCTGGAGGGCAACGTCAACGGGTCGCTGTTGCCAGGGCCCTGGTAAACAATCCGGCAATCATCCTGGCAGATGAACCTACTGGAAATCTTGATTCAAAAACCGGTGAAGAAATTATGGTTCTTTTTGATGAGCTCCATAAGCAGGGCAACACCATTATTCTGGTTACTCATGAGGAACATATTGCAGCCCATGCTTCCCGAGTCGTTAGACTCCTCGATGGCAAAATCGCAGTGGATGAGGCAACCCCGCGAGGTAAGAAAAAGTGAGGCATCCACTTTTTATGACGAGAAATAATGACTGTCATCCCGAGCCTAGACAAGCTCAGTTAAGTTTAGAACCCCGAAGACTCCTCATATGAAAAGTTTCTTCTGGGAAAATTTACGTATCGCTCTGGCCGAATTATGGAGTCATAAAACGCGGTCAATACTCACCGGTACAGGAATTGTCATTGGGATCATCGCTGTTTCCCTCATGTCCACCTTGATCAATGGAGTTGATGGCTTGTTTGAAGACAGCATGAAATTCCTGGGTCGAGGAAATCTTTATGTAGAAAAGTGGCCCTGGTTTGGTGATGAAGACTGGTGGACATTGCGCAATCGTCCACGTATTGATCTGGATATGGCTGATGAAATTAAAGAACGCTCGCAGTATGCCCTGGTTGTGGCAGCAGAGCGAGGCCGGTCGGCCAATCTTAGCTATAAAGAACTATCCGCGGATAATATTTATATCCATGGAGTAACAGCAAACTATCCTGAAGTCTCCACTGTTGATGTTGAATTCGGTCGGTTTTTCACCGAGTCTGAAGATAGAACTGGTGCCCAGGTTGTCTTACTGGGGTCTGAAGTTGCCAAGACTCTGTTTCCCCAGGAAAACCCTGTGGATAAAATGATCTTTGCTGGCTCCAAGCGCTTTAGAGTTATTGGGGTCCTCGCTGAAATGGGGAAGTTCATGGGTGCTTTTTCCAATGATACCCAGGTCATCATTCCCCTCGCAACTTTTAATAAGATTTTTCATGGTCCCTGGGGGCGCAGGAGCATCACGGTCAAAGTCCCGGAACACCTCGTAGAAGAAGCTAAAGAAGAACTACGAGGTGTTGTCCGGGTATTGCGGGGGCTCAAACCTGAGGAAAAGGATGATTTTGCCATCAATCAGCAAAATGCCTTCCGACAGACCTACCAGGGTATCAAGCTGGCTATCGGTGGTACGGGCATGATTATCACTGCCCTCTCTCTCCTGGTAGGTGGAATAGGTATTGCCAACATCATGTTCGTATCAGTAAAGGAGCGCACGCGAGAGATTGGTGTTCGAAAGGCACTGGGTGCCACCAGGAGTCAGATACAGGGACAATTTCTCATTGAAGCCATGGTCATCACCGCTTCTGGAGGTCTGGTGGGATTAATCATCTCCACCCTGATCAGCATGGCTATCAGTAAATTCTTATTCCCTGCTACCATGTCATTTGGCGTGGCCTTCATGGCTATTGCGCTAAGTGCTATCGTGGGCTTGTTCGCTGGTCTGGCTCCAGCCCGAAAAGGGGCAAAACTTGATCCTATCGAAGCCTTGAGATACGAGTAGAAGAGGTAGTGAAATCGTTATGAGCCATAGTATTCCAGATCGTCATCCCGAGCGGAGTCGAGGGATATCTAACATATGAAACGGGGACAAGTTTACAGATTAGAATGTTCAGATTCGTCATTGTATACTGGGGAGACCAGCAATCTCGAGGTTAGATTGGCACAACACCATGAGGGAAGTTTTTACGGTTTCACCCATTCAAGAAGACCAGTTAAATTGCTCTGGAATTCGGATATGATGGATATTCAAGATGCCATCCTCTTAGAGCGACAGATAAAAAATTGGAGTGAGCAAAAGAAAAAGGCTCTAATAAGCGAGGATCGGGATACGCTTCACTTGTTAGCCAGATGTAAAAACTCCAGCCACAGCAATAACTTCTCCCTCGACTCCGCTCGGGATAACGAGGATGATTAGCCATGTATATCAGAACAACCTTTAAAACCTTAAATGACGCCTTCTTTATGGCCTTGGAAGCGATCAAGGACAACCTGCTCAGATCAATTCTCACTCTACTGGGTATCGTGATTGGCGTTTTTGCGATTATTGCAGTAATGACTGCCATTCGTACTCTGGAGTCCTCCATTAACACGGGCTTAAATGTGTTTGGTTCAGACGTGATCTTTGTGCAAAAATCGCCTGTAATTCAGATGGGAGATCATAACAGTCGACGGAAATATTGGCGCCGCCCCAATATCACCTATGATATGGCACTCGAATTAAGAGAGCGTATGATGGGCGCTGAATTTGTGAGCGCTCAGGATGGGACAGGCGGAAAAACTATACGGTTTAAAAAAGAATCGACCAACCCTAATGTTGGTGTTCAGGGAGTTGATGAGTTTGGGCTGGAAGCGCTGAATCACAAGCTCGACTATGGCCGTAACTTTATCCCTGAGGATATCGAATACAATCGCCGGGTTGTTATTCTTGGTACAGATGTCATTCAAAAACTATTTCCCTTCCAGGATCCCATCAACCAGTCCATTAGCATCAATGGAATAAGTTTTGATATTATCGGTGCACTACAACGCAAGGGGGAGATGTTTGGCCAAAGCCAGGATAATTTTGTCATTGTCCCAATTACCACTTATCTCCAGTATTATGGAAGCCGCTGGACTTCTTTGGGTATTTCCATAAAAGCTCCAGATGCTGAGAGTTTTGATCTGACCAAAGAAGAAGTTATTGATCAAATGCGTATCGTTCGTGGCTTGGGTCCTGAAGATGAGAATGATTTTGAGGTCACCTCAAATGATGCCCTCATCGATACATTTGGCTCTTTCACTGCAGGAATAAAAATGTTCGCCGGAGCAGTAAGTGTGATTGCTCTTGTTGTGGCTGGAATCGGCATTATGAATATCATGCTGGTTTCAGTAAGTGAACGCATCAAGGAAATTGGTGTCAGAAAGGCCATTGGGGCAACACGGAATAACATTCTGTTCCAGTTTCTATTGGAAGCCGTTTTTCTCTCCTTAATTGGCGGTGTTATTGGCGTTCTCCTGGGGATCGGTGTGGGAAATATGGTGACTCTGGTATTCAAAAACGTGGCACCGGTTATCCCTATCGACTGGGTGTTTATTGGATTGGGAGTCTGTTCTTTTATCGGGATCGTATTTGGTATATACCCTGCCTATAAGGCAGCAGGTCTGGATCCCATAGAATCACTGCGCCATGAGTAAAACTAATCAAAATAAAACGAAGGAATAAAATGAGTAAAATTATTGGGTTTGGTGAAAAGGTTGATGGCTACAATATCCCTGTATTAAATGAGCGGGAAATACGAGCTGCTGCAGGTCTTCTTTTTCTGGTGATGTTATTTTCAATTCAAGCTGCTGGTGGTGCTGGTAATTTTACGCCAATTAAGTACGCCGTTACCTTTTTTCTGACAGACATGTTGATTCGCGTTTTTATCAACCCAAGATATTCCCCAACTCTTATTGTTGGTCGTTTGATAGTGAGGAATCAAGTTCCAGAATATGTTGGCGCACAGCAAAAGAAATTCGCCTGGTATATTGGAATTGGCATGGCCATAGTCATGTTTGTCCTCATTGTACTTGTCAATTCATATAGTCCCATTACTGGTCTGATCTGTTTCATATGTCTCATATTTCTATTCTTTGAATCAGCATTTGGCATCTGCCTGGGATGCAAGGTCTATCCATGGATTTACAAGGAGAAAGCACAATATTGCCCTGGAGAAGTCTGCGAAATAAAAGATCGGCATGAAATTCAGAAAACATCCAGAGTACATTGGTTGATTCTCTCTGGTTTTGTTGTTTATATGCTGCTGACCATTCAATTATTTAATGATTTTTACAGCAAACCGCCCTATGATCTGTTTGGGCTGAGCAGTCACTCCCAAGTGGAAGAGTAATAATAAAAAAGCCCTCACTGTTTGGTGGGGGCTTTTTTTATTATTACTCCCAGGTTGGGATTCGAATCCCAACCTGGAATTTTTATCATAGTCTAATATGCTTTGGCAAAAATCACCTGCTGCGTGCTATCGTCGCCAGTATACACACACTTTCCTGAGGCTTCGGGTTGCTCAAAAGGAATACAGCGGATGGTTGCTTTGGTTTCATTTTTTATCTTTTCTTCAACCTCAGCAGAACCATTCCAATAGGCTTTGATAAAGCCACCCTTGTTTTCCAGGGTTTCCTTAAAGTCCTCCCAGTTTTCCACAGTATGGGTGTTGGCTTCACGGAAATCCAGGGCACGTTGAAATAGTTCCTGTTGAACAATGTCCTGCTGATCTGCCAGGAATTTCACAAGCTCAGTTAATTGGATAAAATGTTTCTCAGAGGAATGCCTGATGACGACCACGGCATGTCCCTTCTCAATATCCTTGGGTCCAATCTCAACCCTCATGGGAACGCCGCACATTTCCCACTCATTAAATTTAAAACCAGGTGAACTCTTCTCATCATCATCCACATGGACACGAACTTCAGCCACCTTCAAATCAGCGACAATTTCGTTGACCTTATCCATGACAAGTTCTTTGGTATCTTTGCGAAAGATGGGAATGATTACCACCTGATAGGGAGCCACTTTGGGAGGTAAAATCAAGCCTTTATCATCACCATGGCACATGATAAGACCACCAACCAGGCGGGTGCTGACACCCCAGCTTGTGGCATAGACAAACTCTTCCTTGTTGTCTTTGTTCTGAAAGGTCACCTCAAATGCTTTGGCAAAATTTTGCCCGAGATAATGACTGGTACCTGATTGAAGCGCTTTAGTATCTCGCATCATAGCTTCAATTGAAAAAGTATTTATTGCTCCGGCAAATTTTTCGGATTCAGTCTTCTGACCCGTGATCACTGGCATGGCCATGTAATCTTCAGCAAAACGGCGATACACCTCAAGCATTTGCAAAGTTTCTGCTTCAGCCTCTTCTGCCGTGGCATGGGCAGTATGACCTTCCTGCCACAAGAACTCAGTCGTGCGTAAAAACAAACGGGTGCGCATTTCCCAGCGCACAACATTGGCCCATTGATTAATCAGAAGGGGCAAGTCTCTGTATGAGGAAATCCATTTCTTGTACATGTGCCAGATAATGGTTTCAGAAGTAGGACGAACAACCAGGGGCTCTTCCAGTTCTTTCCCACCGGCATGAGTAACCACAGCAACTTCTGGTGCGAATCCCTCAACATGTTCAGCTTCCTTCTGGAGGAAGTGTTCAGGTATAAACATGGGAAAGTATGCATTCACATGACCCGTGTCCTTAAACATTTGATTCAGGATAGCTTGAAAATTCTCCCAGATCGCATATCCATACGGTCGTATAA